>DASYRO010000058.1:0-6091 GCA_036004385.1 Candidatus Acidiferrales bacterium | reverse complement strand
AATTGGCGGATTTGATCGCCAAGCTCGTCGCCGCAGGCGCGCCGGTCTGCGGCGTCGAAGAAGTGAGCGAGACGCTGGAGCAGATTTTTTCGCGGCTGTCCACGGGAGAAATTATGTAGCGGCACATGGAGTACGGGAGCTTGCTCCCGCATTGCCGCGCGGTGTCTCGACACCGCGCTGTCCCAGCGGGCAAGAGTTCGCCGGAAAAAGCGGCGTCGAGCCGCCGCACTCCAAAAGGTGAAATGGACCTTTTCTCCAATCCGGAACTGATTCGCAACGTGCGCGCGCAGCTCCGTTGGGGCCGCATGATTTCCGTGGCCACAATCTGCGCGGCGTTGTCGCTCGTGGTCGGCTACGCGCTGGCGCACAGCGAACCGCCCGGCAGGTGGGGCATGCAACTGCTGGAGATCGCGCTGGGCACGCAAGCGGTGGCTCTCGTGCTGGGCGGCAGCATTGCCTGCCTGAACGCGATTCACCGCGAAAAGGAAATGAACACGTTTGATTTTCAGCGCGTCACGCGGCTCACTCCGTTGGAGCTGGCCATCGGCAAGCTGTTTGGCGCGCCGGCCGTGGTTTATTTTGCCGTGCTGTGCCTGATGCCGGCGGCGGTGGCCGGAGCTGTGGTCGGCGGCGCGCGACCCACAATGGTCGCCGCGGCCTACGCGATCTTGCTACTGGGCGCAATCGCGATGCATGCGCTCGCGCTGCTGATCTCGCTGATCATGCAGCGCGGCACGAACGCTGCCGCCGTCCTCCTTCTGATCATGTTTCTGTGGGGCTCCGCCTTCAGTATGGGCCAACGCGTCTTTTTCGAGATGGGGGCCATCACTCCGTTTGCCGCGATTGAAACGGTTGATCAGTCGTCCTGGCAATTATCTCCGATCGCACCCGGCGAATCCGGCCCCGTCGCAGACAGCTTCAGTCGGCCAGACGTTTTTTTCGGCCTGCGCTTCCACCACGTGCCGGTGCTTCTGATTTTCTACATCACCTTCGCGGCGTGGTTTCTGCTGGCGGTGACGCGCAACATCAAGCGCGACCCCTCGGCCTACGAACTCTACACCGCACCGCAGTCGCTCGCTCTGCTCCTTTACATTAACGCGCTCATGCTCGGCTTCTACCGCTGGGATACGGTCGCCAGCAACACCGGACCGACTCCCGCATGGACCGCGCAGAGTTTTTTCCTGGGCGTCAACCTCGCGCTATTTCTGGTGCTGGGGCTGACGCTATTGCGCAACCGCGACCGCGCGCGCCGCCGCCTGCGCGAGCTCGGCGCCGCGGCGTCGAGCTGGTTCGCCGCGCTGTGGCCGCTGCCTTATGTTTTCGCCGGGATGGTGCTGGTGGGCATTGCAGCCGTAGCCATGGTTCACGGGCACCGCAACCCAAAGTCCGAATGGGATTTCGCGCTGGCCTTCTTCCGCATGCTGTTTATTGCTCTGTGGCTCGCCCGCGATCTTCTCTACCTCCAGTGGATGAACCTCACGCGCATCAAGCGCCCTCTCACCATGGGATTTCTTTACTTAATCGTATTCTACGTGTGCACTGCGATCCTGTTCGCCGCGCTCGGCCTTTACAACACGCCGCGCGGGAACGCGATCACAGCGTTCTTCGCGCCGGCGGAAGTTTTCGAATTGTCTGAACGGGAGTGGGCGGGCAACGAAATCCTGTGGACACTGGCCATGCTCAGCCAGATTGGCGTCGCCGTAGTCTTCGCCTGGCTGCACCGGCAGAAACTATTGGAGCTGTCGCCCGCGCGCGAGCTGGCGCCCACCGCGGAATCTCCCCTGCCTACGGTCGGTTAATCATTCATTCTGAGAGGAAACAGAACAGGGAGGAATCTGCCTGCGCTCCGCCATGGCGAGGCCAGGCCGGGATTATCCCGCCAGCGCGGACTTCATTGCTTCCACCAACTGGCGCATGGGGAATGGTTTCAGCAGGCAGGGCGTCTCGTCATGCGTGCGCTCTACCAACTCCTTTTTTTCCACGCTGCCGGTGACGAAGATGAACCGCCCGCGCAACTCCGGGTGATGCTTCAGCAGATATTCGTACACCTGCACGCCGTCGCCCGGGAGCTGGATGTCGCAGACGATGCCATCCACTTCGTGCGATGCAATGGCCTGGATGGCTTCTTCTTTGGTCGTGGCCAGCAGGACTTCGTAGCCGTGGAGAAGAAGTGTTTCGCGATACAAATACCGGAGAGAGAGCTCGTCATCTACAACTAGAACCACAGGTCGCTTCTTGCCGTCCATTTGTCTCCTTGAAAGTGAAAACTGCGGCGTCCCCAAGGCTGCCAGTTTTTAACTTAGACGGGAGACGACGTCAATAGCATTTTTGTGCCCGCGGGGGGCCGCACCGCTGCCGGGGCCTACGCCGGCCCCAGCGGCAGAAAATACTGCGTGCCCTTCACCGGCTGCTGCAAACGGCGCAGCAGCTCCTGCAAGTCCTGGTTGCGCTCGACAAAGTCAATCTCGGACGTGTTCACGACGAGCAAGTCCGACGCCGTGTAGCGGAAGAAGAAATGCTCGTACGCGCGGCTCACTTCTTCGAGGTATTCCAGAGATATCCGTGTTTCGGAAGGGTCGGCCTTTTTGGCGATGCGCTGGCGAAGCACTTCGGGCTTGGCCTGGAGATAGATGACCAGGTCCGGGGCGGGCATCCCGGCGGCGAACATTTCGAAATACTGCTCGTAGAGCGGCAGCTCGAGGTCATCGAGGTTCACATAGGCGAAGATTTTGTCCTTCTCGAACAGAAAATCGCTCACCACGGCGCCGGGGATCTCCGCGGGATTCGCCTCGCGCATTCTGCGCTGCCGCTCGAAGAGGAAATACATCTGCGCGCGAAAAGCCGCGCCGTCTTTTTCCTGGTAGAAATCCGAGAGGAAGGGATTGTCCTCGCAATCGTAGATGCGCCGCGCGTGCAGCCGGTCGGCGAGAACCTTGGCCAGCGTGCTCTTGCCCACGCGGATGGGTCCTTCGATGGCGATGTACCGCGGCGGCTTGAACGCGGGCGTGGGCATGGCGCGGGATTGTAGCAGAGATGCAGCCGGGAGTGAGTGGCTGCGAGAAGGCGCCGGGTAGAGGAGACTCAGAATCGGATCATCGAATCATCGGGCTATCGTTTAATACACTGTTTTCGATCGCCCTATGGACAGAGGACCCGATGGGAAGATTTCTTTACCTGGGTCGCACGAGCTGCATGAAGAACAGCAACTGCAGCTGGGCGTCGCGGAACATATTGAAGGCCACGAGGTGCGGAGGGATGCGCAGCCACTGCCGGTCATGCCAGCGCTGCCGCGTAGTCTGCCAGAAGTTGTCGAGATCGGCGCGCGTGTACACTTTGCCGGGCGCCAGCAACGGATACCATTTCGCCCACAGCAGGTGCAGCTTGGAGGGCACACGGATCGACGGGAATTGCACCCGCGCACGGATGTGCGCGAGCTGCAAATCCGCCACGCGCAGCTTTCCGCGGGCAGCCTCGCGGAGGCGATTGATTTCTTCCACGACGCGCTGCTCGGCTTCGCTGGGGCGCCGCGTCTGCAGCCACAACTCCTGCATCTCCAGCATCAGGCGGTACATCCCGGCAAGCTCCGCGCGCTTTTCCCGGAATCGCGTGACGAAATACTCCCAGCGCGAAAGAATCGGAAATCCCGGCCGGCGATTCTTGCGGCCCTTCAGCCGGAAGAAACCGCACAACATCGGATGGCGGTCCTCGTTCAACACGGCGTTCTTGTACCAGATGAAGCGGAAAATATGATTCCAGTACAGAGAAGCCGGGGCTCGCTGCAGCACGGCTTTCAAGTTTTCGAAGGAGTAGAACGTGCGCCACGCTTCCCGGTAAGCGTCACGCAGCTCGCCGTCCCGGAAGTGCGGATGCCGCGTCAGTTCGTGATTGGAATCGTATTTATTGTAATCAGGGTGCATCCACTCGCCCCGGCGGTACATTTCCAAATGGTCCATCGAGCCCGGCAGCGGCGTGAGAATGAAAAACGAAGCATGATCGGGCGTCACTTCGTTCATCAGCTTGGCGATGTCGCGGCGCAGGGACTCGGCGGTGTCCTGCGGAAAACCGACGATGTAGCCCACGTGCGTGGAAATTTCCAGCGTGCGGTAGGACTCAATCAGTTGCCGGTACTCCTCCACGTGATTCTGCCGCTTGCCCGCGGCCTTCAAGTTGTCCGTGTTGACGCTCTCCATGCCGATGAACACGTTGGTGCAGCCCGCGCGGTGCGCCTTGGCCACGAAGTTCTTGATCTTCCAGGACAGCACGTCCACCTGCATCATGAAGCGGACAGGGATGTGTTCTTCTTCGCGCAAGCGGATGAGCTGGTCGAAAATACCTTCCCAGGATTTGTTGCGCGCGAAGTTGTCGTCCGTGAAGAAATAAAAGCTGATGCCGTGCTCGTGGTAGTTCTGGCGCACAGCGTTGGCGATGTGCTCCGGCGAACGGAAGCGCATCTTGCGCCCCTGCACGTTGATGATCGTGCAGAAGCTGCACTCGAAGGGGCAGCCGCGCCCGGCGTCCAGCGTGCCGAAGTTGGAGGCCGCGAATTTGCGCAGGTATGCCTTGCGAATCACCGGCAGCGGCTTTTCGTAGAGGTCGGGCTTGTCGTCAATGAAATCGTAGAGCGGCCGCAGGCGGCCGGTGGCCGCATCGAGCAACAGGCGGCCCCACGTTTCTTCCACCTCGCCCTTCACGATGGTGACGCCCGCGTCCATCAGCCGCTGGATATCCGCAGGGATGTCCGGCAGCAGTGCGAGATAACCGCTCACGTGGAAGCCGCCGATCATCACCGTCAGCCCGGCGCGGCGGAATTCCATGGCCAAATCGGACGCGCGCGGAAATTGATTGGTCTGCACGCCGACGAGCCCGACAATGGTCATCGTGTACTGGCCGCGCTGCGATCGGCAGATGCGCTTGACGGGCACATAGTCCACCGCTTCGTCGAGCAGGTGCACTTTGATTTCTACCGCCTCGCCCAGAAGTTTTTTCTGCACCACGTCTTCGGTGAGTCCCGCCAGGCAGGCCAGCGTGTTACTCGGCAACACGCCGCGCCAGTGGCGCACCACGTATCCGTCGTCGTCATATTGCGAGGGTTTGATGAGATAAATGTGGATTTTCTTCAGCGTGCACGCTGGTATTTCTGTCGTTGGGGACTCCGGTGCCCCCAACTGCTGCAAGGGAACAAAGCTTGTATTCGGCATTCACTTATATTCTAGCAGAAGGGCAGCCAGGCGTATGTTCCATTTTGCACATTCTCAAATGTTCGTTTTTCCCTTTACCGCTACCGCGCTCCCGGCGTTCTTTTCCTCGATTGCTCTGAACCGCGCGGTGAAATGGCGCAAGAACGGCGCCTGGTGAGTCAACTCGAGCCCGCGGATCTGTGCGCGGCGCTGCCACACTTCCAGAATCACTTCGACGACGTAATCAATGTGGCTCTGCGTGTACACGCGACGCGGAATCGCCAAGCGCACCAGGTCCATGGTGGCGTGCTCGCCGAACATCAGCGTGCCGATTTCCACCGAGCGGATGCCGCCTTCGACGTACAGTTCGCAGGCCAGCGCAACGCCAGGAAATTGCGCCGGTGGAACGTGCGGCAGAAACGCGCGCGCGTCCAGATAGATGGCGTGGCCGCCCGGCGGCTGCACAATGGGCACGCCCTGCTGCGAGATGTGCGTGCCGAGATAGGCGGTCGAAACAATGCGGTAGTTGAGATAATCCTCTTCGAGCGCTTCGTTCAGACCGATGGCAATCGCCTCCAGGTCGCGCCCGGCAAGGCCGCCATACGTCGGAAAACCTTCGGTGAGTATGAGCAAATCTTTTTCCCGCTGGGCGACGTTGTCGTCGTTCGTGCACAGGAAGCCGCCGATATTGGCCAGGCCGTCTTTTTTCGCCGACATCGTGCAGCCGTCGGCGTAAGAAAACATTTCGCGGGCGATTTCGCGCGGTGTCTTATTCGCATAGTCCGGCTCGCGCAGCTTGATGAAATACGCATTCTCGGCGAAGCGGCACGCGTCAATGTAGAGAGGGATGGCATGTTTGCGGCAGACTGCTTTCACGGCGCGGATATTTTCCATGGAGACGGGCTGCCCGCCGC
>DASYRO010000057.1:0-4208 GCA_036004385.1 Candidatus Acidiferrales bacterium | reverse complement strand
CACCACTTCGTTGGCCAAATCCGCGTAGCGCGTCACCATGGCCAGCCCGGCGATATCGCCGTATTTTTCGAAGTAGGCCGTCGAGCCCACCACGTCCGTGAACAGGACGGAGACATCCTCCAGCATGAGGCCGAGCTCCTGCTCGACTTCCGCGCGGGCCTTGAGGAGTTGGTCGATGCGGCTTTGTCCCGTGGTCATCTCTGTAGCCGCGAGGATTATAGCAGAAGGGTTTAGGGTGTGGGGTGAAGGGTGTAGAAGCCGATCGGCGAAACGTCTGGCACCAAAGCGATTTTTTCGGCGGGCTTGCCGGCAGCGCGGCGGGGCGCGTCGGGCCAGCACAACGCGCGCGTGATGCGGTCAAATTGCGCGCGGGTGGCGCCTTCCACGGTGAGACATTCGTCTCCGTGGCAGTAGAGGAAGACGCCGCCCTGCGAAGTTTCAAACGAAAAGAAATTGGGGCGGCGCAACAGGCCGGAGCGCGAGGAGTATTTCGTCTCCAGCGCTTCGCCGTAGGCGCCGAGAAAACGAGCGGCATCGGCTTCTTCGGCCAGCCGCAGGCGAAACAGCAGCAGCGCGCGCTTCGTTTTGGTGTGCTCGAAAATCGCGTAGGCGTCGCCGGCCCAGGCGGGCGAGAGGCGCTTGGCTCGCTCTTCGCCAAGAAATTGCAGCAGCAGTTCGTGGACGCCGAACTCGCCGAGCGTGTTTTCGTCCAGCTTTTTCCAGTCCCGCGAAATGGAGCCTACGGCGGGGGCCAGCGGCACGGGCGGCAAAGTCTCTCCGGAAAGATAAAGCTCCGGATGCAGAATCTGATGCGTGGAGGCGGGCGGCTTCGTGAAAATTTCGTAAAATTTTTCCCAGCTGCCGCCGGCGCGGAGCAGCTTTTGGGTGAACGAAGTGCCAGCGAAGTAAGGAAACAGCAGCGAGTCGCGGATGTATGCCGGCGCCTTTCCCATCTGCGTTTGCTTGTCCAGTTCACCCATCATCTGCGAGCGGATGAACTGCTGCAGGTCCGGCAAATCTTTCACGGACATTTTTTGTTCGCGCAGCATGTACTCGAGCATGCCGGCAAAGGCCGAACCTTCCAGCACGGAGTGACGCGCGAGCTCTGCGTCATCGTTGGGGCGGGCCGCTTCCGACCAGGTCTTTAAATCGAAATGCTGATCCTGCAAGGCGTGGACAAGCTCGTGAGACATGACCATGCGCAGTTCTGCCGGGCCAGTCGCTTCGGAAATATAAAACTCTTTGGTTTTCGGATCATAGAGTCCTGCCACTTGTTCGGTGAGCAGGTCCACGACAAACTGCTGCAAGTCGAAGCCGCGGGGAATGAGCCCAAAAGTTTCCAGCGCGCGCTGGTCCGCGTACCACTTCGCAGCGTCGCGCTCTTCATGCACTTCACGCAGTATGAATTCGCGGATTTCTTCGCGGCTGCGCACCGACTTCTTCAGGGGGTGCTTCACCGGCAGAGATACAATCTGGCTAACTTCGGCGAGAACCTCATCGGCAAGTTTCAGGAATTCCGGGTTGGGCGGAGGCCCCGGCGGCGGCGTGGGCAAGGCCTGCTGCGAAACAAGAGTCGACGCACAAAAAAGAAAGCCGAAGAACACAGAGAAAAATCGTCTCATTACCAAGTCAACTCCAGGCCCTCGGCCCGAACGGCGCGGCTCCCGCGGAGCGCATAGGATAGCAGGTTTTGAGATGGCGTCCACGCGCCGCGGGTTTGCCGGAACTGCTCAGGCCGCGGACGCCGGCGGAGAAGGCAGCAGATTCATGAGAACGTTCAGCAGGTCGGAGCGGGTCAGGATGCCTACGAGGCGGCCGTTTTCGACGACCGGCAAGCAGCCCATCTTGCGATCCATCATGAGCGCGACAGCGTCGCGGATGGGCGCGTCCGGCTGCACGCTGGTGGGGTCGCGGGTCATCACGCGGGCGATGGGGGTGTTCTCGAAAATGGCATTGTATTCGTCTTGAGTGATTTCGCTGAGCAAAGAGGGTGAACAACGCAGGACGTCGCGTTCAGTGATGATGCCGACGAGCCGGTCGCCGTCCACGATGGGCAGGTGGCGGATGGAGCTGCGGCGCATGGTCATGGCCGCGTCGAGCAGCGAAGAGTCCTTCGAGATAGTGGTCAGCGCGGACATCATGTAATCGCGCACGATATACGTTTCGCTCATGGGAGCCTCCGGCTGCCCAGTCAGTCGGGGGAGAAGACCGCGCTATGTTTTCACAGTGCGCGAGAACAAGTCAATGTGGATGACGGCGGCTTGTGTTCAGTGGGAATGGGTCACTTGCGTGACAAGACGGCGCGGAAACTCCAACGGGGGCTTGCGCGGGGGCGTCGCGGGGACTCGGGGCGGCGGCGCGGGCTTGGGCGCATCGGATTCTTGCTGCTCGACGCGGCGCCAAGCCATGCCGTCCCACACGTAGCGCTCGCGCATTACTTTCCGGCACAGGCGCGGCTTATTCTCGTCCGCCTGCGAACAGTAGGTGAGTTGGAAGCCATCGGGCCGCGCCTCGTAGGACGAGCGCTCCAGAATATCCGTGGACCATAGGGCCGTGAAGCGTCCCTCTGCGAAGCGCCAGGCGGCAAACGTGCCGGTGCGCAATTCGTCGGTGCGGCCGTTTACGGTGACGAAGATAATGCTGGACGCCTTGACCGGCACCAGCTCGACATATTCGTCGAAATAATCCGGAAATTCCCAGCGGTCGATGCGCGCGGCCAGGCGATAGCCCTGCGCCGACGCGGGATAAAAACGGACGGCGGAGGGACCGCTCATCGAGAAATTGACGGCGAGCACGCAAGAAATCTCTCCCTCCGCAGCGCCCACGCGAACCAGTTCGTAACTCTCGCCCACCGCGCCGGGCCGCACGAGAGAAGCAGCCAGATGCTGATTGATGGCCGCGAGGTCCGGCGGGCCCGCTTTGTTCAATTCTTCGAGAACGATCGCGTCCAGCAGCCTGAGCGTTTTCTCCTGCGAATCTTCTGACTCATCCGCGCCGGTGCGGCGGCGCTCGACGAGCTGCGCGGCGAGCTGCTTGAATTCGGCGATGCGAGGATCTTCCGGCGCGGCGGGCGGCTGCTGCGCCTGCGCAAATATCGAAGACAGAAGCAAGACAACCAGCAGCGCTGCGCGATGATGAGGACGCATGCTCATTCGCGGTCCACGTCCGCCCAGCCGCCACAAACATCAATGGTCTGGCCGGTCACGCCCGACGCCGCGTCAGAAGCGAGGTAGAGAGCAGTGGCGGCCACTTCGCCGGGCGAAAGGATTCGTTTCAGCATGGTCACGGAAACATAGCGCTCGCGGATTTTTTCCATGGTGGTGCCCAACGCAGCGGCGCGGGCGCGAAATACGGAATCGAGCAGGTCGGTCTGAATGGGGCCGGGGCAGATGCAGTTGACGCGAATGCCCATGCGACCAACTTCTTCGGCGAGGCTGCGCGTCAGTCCGATGAGCGCCCATTTGGAACTGGCGTAGGGCGTGCGCTGCGGGTACGCGATTTTTCCAGCCATGGAGCTGATGTTGATGATGCTGGCGTCCACCGCCGGTGGCGACACGTCGCGCGCACGCGCGAGCATGCTTTTCAGTACTTCGCGGCAGCAGAGGAACGCACCGGTCAGATTGACGGCCAGCACGCGTTCCCAGTCGCTGACGCTCACCGCGGCCAGCGGCGCGGTTGGGCCGCCAATGCCGGCATTGTTGACCAGCACGCGCACCGGGCCCAGCGATTGCTCGGCCTGCCCGACCATGCGCACCACGTCCTCTTCGCGCGAAACGTCCGCCACCAGCGGCAGCGCGCGGCCTCCGCGGGAGGTGATTTCTTCAGCGGCGGACTTGGAACCATCCGCGGTCGTGCTCACCGCGCCCACCAGTGCGCCTTCTCCGGCAAACGCCAGGGCGATCGCGCGGCCGATGCCGCGGCTCGCCCCGGTGACCAGGACGGTTTGTCCTTCGAAGCTATGCTCGGTCATGGGAGAGAGACTCTAGTATAGCGATGGAGAAGTGTAAAGGATGCGCCGCCGTCAAGTGCTGCGGCGTTTTAACGTGGAAGCGTAGAAATGTAGAAGTGTGGAAGTGAAGGAAAGCCGTATAATGTCGCCGTCGGGGAGGCCGATGAGCAACGAACGCATCCTTGTGGTGGACGACGAAGACGCCATCCGCGAAGTGGTGTCCACGCTGCTCGACGCCAAAGGCTACCGCTGCGCCACG
>DASYRO010000056.1:0-4847 GCA_036004385.1 Candidatus Acidiferrales bacterium | reverse complement strand
GCCAGCTACTATGCCCCGCACGGGTGGGATTTCTCCGGCGGCTACACCGATGGTTACTATACCGGGCGCAATCTCGACGCCAACCGCCGGTGGGGAATGGATGCCGGATTTGGCAAAGCCCTTCACGGCTTCCAGCCGTATGTGCGCGTCGGCTACGGCTTCGTGTGGTTTAATTTCAATTTCGACGCGGGTGCGCAACCTGGCGCAGGCCCGCCGCGCGTTGCCGCCGAATACTTCAGCCCTTATCGCTTTATTCTCCATTACGGGGTCTTCTCCTATACCTATAAGTGGATTGCGCGCGTGGATTTGCAATTCGGCGGCATCTTGGGAATTCAGCAAGTTAGGGGAAACCGGTTTGTTCCATACGATAATCGCCTGGCATCGAGCGCTTACACAGGAGTGGTCTGGCACGTCAACGATTCGAACGATTTGCGCTTCAATTACGGTTTTCAGGACACATTCAACGCCTTTCGCGTTCACATCTTTCAATTCGCGTGGCGCCATTATTTCTAATGGAGAGCCTGCGGAAAGAGCCTGATATCTCGGATGCCGTCAATCACGGTGAAGCGATTTTCAGGAAAAAAGCACGTATTTTACTCCTCGTTATTCTGTGCATTGCGGGGTGGCTCCGGCTCTACGATTTGAATTTTTGGACTCAGTTTGTTGATGAAGGAACCAACGTACTCATAGGGCGGGCGCTGCTTTACAATCCAACTGAGATTCAGGCGACCAACCCTGTTCGCTGGACGTACGGTTGGTATGTTTGGCCCGTCCTTTCTGCTTATGCAGATCAAGTGGGCGGAATTCCCGCAGTTCGCGCGCTCTCCGGTTTCTTCGGCCTTCTCACGATTGTCGGTCTTTATGGATTCACGAAAACGCTATTCGGAATAGACGTTGCATTGTCGGCCGCCGCAATCTATTCCTTATTGGGCCCGGCAATTTATGTTTGCATCGTCGCGACTTACAATTCCATCTGCTTGTGTTTTCTAGTTTTCGGAATGTGGCTCTACGCCTGGGCTTGGAAGGAGAATCAAGCCGTCGCCTGGCTTGGCAGCGCTCTTCTGCTTTTCTTGTCTTTTCTTTCCAAGTATTTTGTAGCTTTGTATTTTCCGTTTCTTGTCATCCTGGCATTGCGCAAAGGCTGGAAACCCCTCTTGCTTTTTAGCCTTCCCCTTTTCGTTTCCTGCGCGGCTTTTGGACTTTATGAATTCGGTGAACTCACCTATCTCGTTACACAAGGTCCGAGCTTGTATGAATTGGTGGCTCCGAAGGAAACGCTTTTCAGAATCTATGTTTGGGATCGTCTCGATTTTTGGATCCTGGCCGTACTGTCGCTTTTCGCATGGCCCAGAGAGGATGATTCGTTTAAGTGGGCTTCGCCGCTGCTGTGGCTCGGTGCAGCCACGATGGCAGTCTTTCAATGGCACTCCAGGGCTGATTTCAACGCCTGGAAACATGCTCCTTATTGTTTTCTATTCCTTTGCCCGACCGCCGCTGTTGGAGTCCACCGCATCTTTTCTACGCTGAATCGAGTGCCGCGAAGAATCTGTGCAGCGTGCGCCACCATTGTTCTTGCCATCGGCCTGGGTTGGAGCGGGCAAACTTTTAGTCGTGAAAAGTTCGTCTTCTGGCCCGACGTAAGACCCATCCTTGCCTTCCTCCAGAACCGGCTCTCGTCAAAGACGCGCATGTTGGCCGACGACCTGGCTTTTCAGTATTACTTGGAAGGTAGCTTGAAACCGAAGAGAACGATTTTCTCCTACTTGCACTTCGAGTACGGCGGAGCGACGGGGCCGCGCGCGTTTGCTCAGTCGGTGAAAGACGGTCTGTTTGAATTTGTACTACTCGACGGCTGGGCCGGCCCTCCGTCGGTCGCCATGCGAGAGACAGTTCGTCCTGTGCTCGACGCAAAATATTCCGTTGTCTTGAGTTTGCCGAGTTCTAAGATGGGCGGCCGGCTGGAAGTCTTCGAGCGGACGCGGCCGTCGCGGTTTTTTGCGCTGGCGGCCTACTGGCAGGAGCATGTGGATGCAAAGGCGTGGGTGTTGCTCGAAAATCCGGACATTCGATTGCACCTGGAGCCGCACGTTTCCGTGCAACGGGTCTTTAGCTTCGGAGATTTCAAGTACGGAGACTTGGCGGGGCTCGCCGCAACCATCCAAGCAGTTCGCGAGAGGTTTTTCTCCTCCGTGGTGCTGGGCGGCGGAGATGGAATCACCGACCAAGCGAAGCGCGCGGAACTACTTTCCGCGGTGAACGCAAATTATGAGCTCCAGGGGCACTTTCGCGACGACTCCGATGGACCCATCGAACTCTACGCTGTGCTGCCTCCAAAGGAGGGAACGCTTCGCCTGGAAATCGACGCGCCACGCAGCGGAGAATTGGTGCGCGCCACGGGCATCGAAACCATACTCCGCGGGCGGCTGCTGAACGCCGCGCCCGGCTGGTGGCTGCGCGCCGAAGTGTTCACCAACCGCTGGTATCCACAGGGTGAGGCCTTCACGCCCGCAGCCGACGGCTCGTTTACACACACGATTTATCTTGGCGGGCCGTGCGAGCACCTGGTGCGTGTCACGCTGTATGATGAGAAAGGATCGAAGCGCGCGTCGGCGTCCATTTACGGAGTGATGCGCGCGAATCCCGACGGCACTGCGCCGAAATGTCCATGAGCACCCAGCCACTCGACGCGCCCATCGCGCCGCCGCTCGAAAACCACGCCAACGAAGAGCGCGACTTTCGCTGGGCGCGGCGCATCGTGCTGCTGGTGATTGCGCTGGCGGCGCTGCAAATCCGCGCGCAGGACCTGGGATATTCCACCGCCTACATGGACGAGACCATCTACGTCGTCTATGGCCGCATGTTCCTTTCCGGAAATTTTCAACCGCCCTTGGATACGCCGCTGCAGTGGAGTTTTGGCTGGTACCTGTGGCCAGCGATGGCGGCGAGCGCGGAAAAACTGGGTGGCATGGCAGGCGTGCGCCTGCTCGGCGCGCTGCTGGGCACGCTGACGGTGTTTGCGGTTTACGGATTCGCGCGGCGATTGTTCACGCCGGTCGTGGGACTGGCGTCGGCGATGGTGTTCGCTCTGCTGGCCCCGTCGGTGTACGTCTTTCGCATTGCCACGCGCGATGCCGCGGCGCTGTTTTTCTTCGCCGTCGGAATGTGGCTCTACGCGCGCGCCTGGCAGGAACGCGAAGTGCGCTCATGGCTCGGCGCGGCGCTCAGTTTTTTTGCCGCGTTCCTGTGCAAGTACATCGTCGCGCTCTATTTTCCGTTTCTCGCGCTGCTGTGTTTCCGCGAAGGCCGCCAGGCGTTGCGCTATTTCGTTCTTCCGCTGACGTCGCTGTGCGCCGCCTATGCCGCGTACCACCTGGTGGATCTCTACTTCCTTTTGCACTACGGCCGCGGATATGAATCGCTGCGCGTGCCCGCGGGCGCGGCGTGGGAAATTTACGTTACGCAGCGGTGGGATTTCTGGACGCTGGTGGCGCTGTCCTTCATGGCCTGGCGGCGCGGGGATGCGGTGCGCGCGCGGGTGGCCGGAGCGTTGTGGCTGGGCGTTTTTCTGACGATGCTCTTTCAATGGACTTCGCGCGCGGATTTTGACTGGTGGAAACATATCAATTACGCGCTGCTGTTTCTGATTCCGCTGGCCATGACCGGATTTCTGCGCATGGTGAGGCGCTGGTCAGATCAGCAATTTTTCGTGCTGGCGACTCTGGGCGTGGTTGTTTTGAGCGTG
Source organism: Candidatus Acidiferrales bacterium (assembly GCA_036004385.1). Classification (GTDB taxonomy): domain Bacteria; phylum Acidobacteriota; class Terriglobia; order Acidiferrales; family UBA7541; genus JACQDE01. The sequence goes on along the minus strand of DASYRO010000056.1, from coordinate 1,105 downwards.
GTGTTAGGCTGGGTGGGTGGGCTGTGGAAGCCGCACCGTTATGTTTTCTGGCCGAACGTGGAGCCCGTGCTCGCGTATTTCGATGGCCGGCTCACGCCGCAGAACAAGTTGCTGGTGGACGACACCGTGTTTCGTCACTATTTCCACCCGCCTGTGCCGCAAGGCGGGATCGCTGACCCGTTCAACTTCGAATGGCGCAGCAACGTGGACGCGCCCGCCTACGCCGCAGCTATCCGCGAAGGCCATTTCGATTACGTGGTGTTCGACGGCGGCATCGGCGAGGACGCGCGGCGCCTGCAGATGGTCGCGCACGCCACGATGAAAGACCGCTACGCGCTGCGCATGACCATGCCCGATCCATTTCGCGGTCAGCGCATCGAGATTTTCGAGCGCACCGATCCGCCCGTTGCCGCGCCGCCCGCGTCGAATATTCGCGTCGAGATTACTTCACCGGCCAGCGGCGAGTTAGTCCGCACGAATGGCGGCGAAACGATTCTTACCGGGCGTGTGGCTGGTTCAAGCTCTTCTGAGCAAGAATCAAAGAGCTGGCCCTTCGGCGCCGCTCAGGGCAAGCAAGATGCCGGCGCTACCGTGCAAATCGAGGTGTTCACCAACAAGTGGTATCCGCAAGGCGCGCCGGTGACGCCGGCGGCGGATGGCACGTTTCGCGCGAAGATCAACCTCGGCGGGCAGGGCGCCGCGCAGTGCCACCATCTGCTGCGCGCGCGTCTGCTCGATTCTGCGGGCAAAGTCGTCGCCAGCGATTCGCACTTCGGCATCATCCGCGCGATGCCGGACGGCTCCCCGCCGCCGGCGTGTAAAACAGCTCAGTAAACCTACGTCATTGCGGCATTGCTCACTCGGGCGCGAAAATCGGCCATTGGGCAGCAATTTGGCGCCGTGGGATGGAAAAACCGCTCCGGCCCCGCTCCGGCTGGTGTAGGATTAAGTATATCGGCACGTACTAAAGGTTTCCGGCCTGGCCCACATATCGGGCGGCCCGTTGCAATCGGGGCACCTGGGGGACTCACAGAATGACCTGGAAGACAAAACTGCGCCGGAAGCTTATCTTCCTCCATCGCCGAACGCGCGAATACCTGCTGAT
>DASYRO010000055.1:0-1842 GCA_036004385.1 Candidatus Acidiferrales bacterium | reverse complement strand
TCTGTCGAGATTCTTCGCTTCGTCCGTCCCGCGCTGCTGGACAGACTTCGCTCAGAAAGACAAAACAGCGCTTTTTTGGCGAAACATGAAGACGGAACACTGAGGACTGACAGCTGCAACCTGCAACCCGTCACCTGCACCCTGATACTTGATACCTGTCTTATAAATTCTTAAGTTGCGAAAGCCGGAACGGCTCGCCGATATTTTCCCGCAACTCCTGCCACACCTTATCCGGCAGCGAACGGAACACCTCCACGGCCTTGGGATCGAATTGCGTTCCGGAATATTTCTCGATCTCTTCATGCGCGGCGGCCAGCGAGAGAGCCTTGCGGTATGGCCGGTCGCTGATCATGGCGTCCAGCGTATCGGCGATGGCGAAAATTCTCGCGCCCAGCGGAATTTCCTCGCCCTTCAGCCCGCTCGGGTAGCCCGAGCCGTCGTAGCGCTCCTGGTGCGTGAGGACGATTTCCGCCGCCTCCTTGAGGAACGGAATGCGGCGCAGCATGGCGTGGCCGATTTCACAGTGCCGCTTGATGACTTGCCATTCGTCCGGCGTGAGCGGCCCGGGCTTACGCAGGATGCTGTCCGGCACGGCCATTTTCCCGATGTCATGAAGAAACGCGCCGCGGGCCATGTGGTGCAGCTCCGGCCCGCTGATGTTCATGGCCCGCGCGATGCAGATGGTGTAGGCGGTCACGCGCTGACAGTGGCCTTCCGTTTCCGCGTCTTTCAAGTCCAGCGCCCCGCCGAGCGCTTCGAGGGTATAGTCGTAGGATTGCTCCAGCTCCTCGACGGCGTTTTGCAGTTGTTGCGTGCGCTCAGCGACGCGGTCTTCAAGCTCCTGCTGGTAGCGGCGGTTTTCGAGGACCAGGCGGCGGTGCTCCAGAGCGCGATTCACCGCGTAATAAAGCTGATCCCGCTCGAAAGGTTTAAGGATGTAATCGTAGGCGCCGCGGCGAATGGCTTCCAGCGCGATGGCGATGTCGTGCATGGCCGTGACCATGACGATAGGCACGTCGTGATTCCGCGCGCGCACGCGGCCCAGCAACTCCATGCCGTCCATCTCCGGCATGACGATGTCGCTCAACACCAGGTCTGGTACGTGCGAATCCAGCAGGGCCAACGCCTCCTTGCCGTTCATGGCCGTGGCGCAGCGGTAGCCTTTGGCGTCGAGCAGCGTGGACACCACTTCGCGGATGGCGTCTTCGTCGTCCACCACAAGGATGCGTTCGTTGCTCATCGGCCTCCCCGACGGCGACATTATACGGCTTTCCTTCACTTACACACTTCTACATTTCTACGCTTCCACGTTAAAACGCCGCAGCACTTGACGGCGGCGCATCCTTTACTCTTCACCACCGCTATACTAGAGTCTCTCTCCCATGACCGAGCGTCGCTTCGAAGGACAAACCGTCCTGGTCACCGGCGCGAGCCGGGGCATTGGCCGCGCGATTGCCCTGGCGTTTGCCGGAGAAGGCGCGCTGGTGGGGGTGGTGAGCACGACCGCGGATGGTTCCAAGTCAGCCACGGATGAAATCACCTCCCGCGGAGGCCGCGCGCTGCCGCTGGTGGCGGACGTTTCGCGCGAAGAGGATGTGGTGCGCATGGTCGGGCAGGCCGAGCAATCGCTGGGCCCGGTGCGCGTGCTGGTCAACAATGCCGGCATTGGCGGCCCAACCGCGCCGCTGGCCGCGGTGAGCGTCAACGACTGGGAACGCGTGCTGGCCGTCAATCTGACCGGTGCGGTCCTCTGCTGCCGCGAAGTACTGAAAAGCATGCTCGCGCGTGCGCGCGACGTGTCGCCACCGGCGGTGGACGCCAGCATCATCAACATCAGCTCCA
>DASYRO010000054.1:0-3633 GCA_036004385.1 Candidatus Acidiferrales bacterium | reverse complement strand
CGGCGAAAGGCTCATCGCCGACCAGCTCTTTCGCCGTTAGCACGGCGTCGCCCAGACCCTTTGGTTCCTTCTGGCGGATATAGCTGACGTGCGTCATGTTGCTGATGTGGCGGACGAGTTCTGCCTGGTCTTTCTTTCCGGCTCGTTCCAGCAAATGCTCGAGGCCGGGTGAAACGTCGAAGTGATCCTCGATAGCGTGCTTGCCGCGGCCGGTGACGATGATGATGTTTTCGATTCCGGAGGCCACGCACTCCTCGACTGAATACTGGATCAGCGGCTTATCCACCACGGGCAGCATTTCTTTCGGCTGGGCCTTCGTGGCGGGAAGAAAGCGCGTGCCAAGTCCCGCCGCGGGGAGCACTGCTTTCCGGACTTTCGCGTGTGTGGTCATTGTCGGCTCGTCGAACCGTACAACATTCGCCGCACAGTATGCGTCATCCTCGCGCTGTGTCAATCCGCGATTTTCTTGGGGCGTGGCGAAATTCTAATTTCGCGCCGCGGGTCGCCGAAAAAATGCGCTGAGTGGCCCTGTGCTACTATGGATTACGAACACGTCATGAGTACGCGAATTCTGGGCATCGAATCTTCTTGTGACGAAACCGCGGCGGCTGTTGTCGCCGATGGGCGCACGATTTTGTCCAGCGTGGTGGCCTCGCAAGTGGAAATCCATCGAAAATACGGGGGCGTGGTGCCGGAGCTGGCTTCACGCGAGCATTTGCGCGATATCGTGCCCGTGGTGCGGGAAGCTCTGGAGCAAGCCAGGCTCACACTGGCGGAGATTGACGCCATCGGCGTGACGCGCGGGCCCGGGCTCATCGGGTCGCTGCTCGTGGGGCTCACCTACGGAAAAGTCCTGGCCATGTCGCTGGGCAAACCGCTCGTGCCGGTGAACCACTTGGAAGGGCATGTTCACGCCGTCCTTTTGCAGGCGCATCTCGATAAGCGCGAGCCGGAAATGCCCGCGGTGTGCTTGATTGTTTCCGGCGGACATACGGTTCTCTACGAGGTGAAAGCGGAGCCGCTCCCTGCCGGTGCCGCACGGACGAGCGGCACGGCGGAGGCGTTTCGTTTTGCGTACTCGCGATTGGGCCAGACGCGCGACGACGCCGCCGGCGAAGCCTACGACAAGGTGGCCAAGCTTCTTGCGCTCGGCTATCCCGGCGGCCCGGTGATGGACCAGCTCGCGGCACACGGAAATCCGGACGCGATTCGCTTTACGCCCCCGGTGACGAAAGGCAATCCTCTCGACTTCAGCTTTAGCGGAATCAAGACGGCGGTGTTGCGGCACGTCCGCGCGCATCCTGAAATGCAACGAGAAATTACTGAACGCGAAGTAGCCCAGTCGCGCGGCGCTCCAAATGTTGGGGAACAAGCCGAGCGATTGCGGCCTCTATGTTCGAAAGAAACTCTGGATCTTGTCGCCAGTTTTCAGAAATCGGTAGTGAACGACCTTGTGGATCGAACCCTGGCTGCGGCGGAGCAACTCGGCGTGCGCAGCTTGTTTGTTTCCGGCGGCGTCGCGGCCAATTCGGAATTACGCAAGCGCTTCGAAGGCGAAAGCCGCCGCGCCGGAGTGAACGTCTTCTTCCCCAGCCGGGCGCTCAGCACCGACAACGCAGCGATGATCGCTGCCGCGGCGTTTCCGCGTTTGCTGGCCGGAGAGACGGCGGACGCAGGGCTCAATGCGGAAGCCAATTTGCCGCTGGCGTGATTCGTTGCTTCGTCCGGGCACTATTGGTCGGTGTTAAAAATGTCGGCCGCGGCTTTCCACTGTCCGTTGGGCTGCTTCTTCCAGACGACCACGTACTTGCCAACAACCTTCACCGGTTTACCCTTGGCCTTGAAAGATTCCTCAAACGTGCCGGTTTCGTAGGCGATGTCCCCGGAGCGGGCGACTTCCACCTTCGTAGAGGCGCCGCTGAAAACCAGGTCGGGCGCAGCGAGCATTTCCATCCAGACCTTGCGCCGGGCTTCCGCTCCGGTGGCGATGGGTCCATTCGGAGGAAACATCGATGCGTCATCGGTGTAGTACGACAAAGTTTTTTCCAGATCCTTCGCTGCAGCGGCCTTGAACCAGTCGGTGGCAGCCGTGCGGATGGCGGCCTCGTCCGCTGCGCGAGTGTCCGCCGGCGGAGGGGGCTGGGCTGGTGGCTGCTGCGCACATCCGGCAAGAACCACCAGCGCCAACACCAGGAAAGCGCTCAGACCTTGATAGGGGCTTTTCATGTGAAAACCTCCTCTGGTATTTGTGTTTGAGTCAGAATGAAATGCGCAGAGAAGTTTGTCAAGGGACGCGGGGGCAAGTTCGAAGCGCAATGATGTACTATCTCTCGGCTCGCGTAGGCCGTGCCCTCGCGCTGTGCGGCGTGTCAGGCCAAATGTGACTGCGGCGGAATCATTCCACGCGCGGGTCAGCCAGCGGGACCAAGGATCCGAATTTCAAATTTGAAATTTAGAATTTGATATTCCAATACGCCATGCGAATTGCCATCGATACCGGCGGAACGTTCACGGACTGCGTCTTCGTCCGCGACGGGCGGCTGGAGATCCTAAAGCTGCCCTCCACTCCGGAAAATCCCGCATGGGCCATACGGAATGCGCTGGAAGAAATCGTGAACGGCGTAGCGGAAGGAAATATCGCGCCCCTTCGGAGGAAAAAGAGCGCGCGGAAACCGGCGGCCTTGGATCTGACGTGCGGGACGACGGTGGGCACAAACGCGCTGCTGGAGCGGCGCGGGGGAAAGGTCGTACTGATCACCACGGCCGGATTCGAGGACGTGATCGAAATCGGGCGGCAGGCGCGGCCGCGACTCTACGACCTGTTTGTGACCCGCGCGCCGGCGCTGGTGCCGCGCAAGCTGCGCATCGGCGCCGGCGAACGAATCGCTGCAAATGGCCGGGCGCTAGTGCGGCTCACTCCCCGGGAAATTGCGACCATCGCCAGGCGTATCGCGAGCCTGCGTCCCGATGCGGTAGCGGTGTGTTTTTTGTTTTCCTATGCGAATCCGGCGCACGAACGTGCGCTGGCGCGGGCGCTGCGGCGCGCAAATTTTCTGGTGTCGGTATCGCACGAAATTCTGCCTGAATTCCGCGAATTCGAGCGCACCGCGACGACGGTAATCAACGCGTATCTCGCGCCGGTGATGTCGCGTTATCTTTCGGAAATCGAGAGCCACGCGCGGCGGGCGGCGGGACACGCGCGGACGCAGGTTCGCGTGATGCAGTCGAATGGAGGTATTGCGTCTGCGCGCGCGGCATCGCGCGAGCCGGTGCGCACGATTCTCTCCGGGCCGGCGGGCGGGATTCTCGGCGCGCAATACGTGGCCCAGCTCGCGGGCTTCGAGCGCATCATCAGCTTTGACATGGGCGGCACGTCCACGGACGTGGCTTTGCTTCAAGGCGAACTGCGCACGACGAATGAATCCATCGTCGCGGAACTGCCGGTGGCCGTACCCATGCTGGATATCCACACTGTTGGCGCGGGCGGAGGGTCGCTGGCGCGGTTTGATAGTGCGGGCGCGCTGCGCGTCGGACCGGAGAGCGCCGGGGCGGACCCGGGCCCCATCTGTTACGGGCGCGGCGAGCAGCCTACGGTGACCGATGCGCATGTCATTCTCGGAAGAATTCCTCCGG
>DASYRO010000053.1:0-1671 GCA_036004385.1 Candidatus Acidiferrales bacterium | reverse complement strand
CGCGCGCCAGGGCCAGCGCGATGGCGCGGCCGATGCCGCGCCCGCCTCCGGCGACGATGGCGGATTGCTGCGCGAGGGTCATCCCCGTTTGTTCACCGATGATGTCAATGCCGGGATCCTTCGCTTCGCTCAGGATGACAGGCAAAGTTTAATGGGCGGAGATGCATGTCCGCCCCTACAAAGCCGACCTCTACGAAATCGAGCGGTAGAGGCGCGCCGGGTCTTCCAGCGATTCTTCCGGGCGCGCGGCCCGACCGCGTTGAAACACAAAATGCTCCCAGATGCGCAGCATCTTCATCGCTTCGACGACGGCGGAAGTGTACGCGACCCAGAAGCCCGCCGCGCCGTCGAGGAAGCCCGCACGGACGACGTACATGTACAAAAACCGGAGCAGCGGGTGGAACGGGAGCAGCCACACGAGATCCACTTTGTTCTTGAGGCGGGCCTTGTAAATCATGCGCGCGCGCAGGAGCGTCGGCCGCCCGGAAAAAAATTCGCGCACGCAGGCGGCGTACAGGCCGAGCGGCGGTAGCCAGCACAAGCGCAACTCGCGGCTGCGCGCTTCCTGCAGCTCGAGGACCGACGAGCACAGGCCCTTGCGCAAGTGGTCGTGAATGTCGCGCAGCGATTTGTGCACGATGGGATGTCGCAGCGCGGCGACGCGTCCTTCCACCACGACGGCTTCGTGCGAGATGCCCACCCAGCGCGCGGCGGAACGGCGGTAGAGCCGCACAGTCTGGTCGGGCCACCAGCCGCCGTGTCGGATGGGTACGCCGAGCCAGAGATTGCGGCGCGGAATGAAAAATCCAGCCACGGAATTTTCCATGGGCAGGCGGTGCAGGATTTCCTCGCGCAACTCTTCGCTGACAGATTCGTCGGCGTCAATGCTCAGAATCCAATCGTGGTGCGCTTCGGCGGCGGCGAAATTTTTCTGGTCGGAAAAGCCGGCGAACTGCCGCACGAGCACGCGAGCGCCATATCGCCCGGCGATTTCGCGCGTGCGGTCAGTGGAGCCGGAATCGACGAGCACGATTTCGTCACACCAACTGAGGCTCGCGAGGCATTCGGCGAGGTCCTGCTCCTCGTTGAAGGCGATAACCGTGGCGGAAACGCGCGCGCGCTCGTGAGTCATGACGCGGAGCCCTCGCGGCGGGCGTAGAGGCGGATGCTGTCGCCGAGATTGACGCCGAATAAACCATGCGCGGCGCCGGCCAGCGCATAGAGAGTTTTTTTGGCCAGCACTTTCGCGCGGCTCGGATACAGATAGCCGGTATGCCCGGGGCGGCACTCCAGCACGCGCAGTCCGGCTCGTTCGACCAATGCAATCAAAGTAGCGGGAGAAAAATGGTAGAGGTGCAGGGTGCGGGACATCGGATAGCGCCAGCTCTTGCGCGCCAGGAAATTCAGGTTGGGCACTTCCAGCGCCAGCAGCCCGCCGGGCGCAAGAAGTTTTCCCACGCGCTCGAGCGCGCCGCACGGCTCGCGCAGGTGTTCCAGCACGTGCCACAGTGTGATGAGGTCGAAGGATTCTTCCGCGAAGCCCATTTCGTCCAGGCTGCCGACGCGCACGGCGAGCCCGTATTTTTCGCGCGCCACGCGCGCCACGCTTTCCGAAAATTCGAAGCCGCACGCCGCCCAGCCGCGCCGCTGCGCGAAGTGCAGGAAATCTCC
>DASYRO010000052.1:0-4703 GCA_036004385.1 Candidatus Acidiferrales bacterium | reverse complement strand
CCGGATTACTGAGCAGCTTCGTTGGGCTCAGCAGCGCGGTCTTTGACGCGGGCGGGTCCGTAACCATCACCTCCGGCGGCACGCTCGGCGCCGCGACAAGTGGTGGAATTCCGAACGGCACAACGATTTTCTCGGGCGCTTTCAGTGGGCCCACCACGCTGACGCAGGTCATCGGTGGCGGCTATCCAGGTTGCCAGCCTACGGTGAAGTACTGCTACTTGCTGTCCGGTCCGGTTTCCGGAAGTCTCGACCCGGCGGTTCTCAGCTACTTTTCCTTGGGCAGCAGTCCGGGTGCGACCGGCTTCCTGCTGACGTTCGCTGTCGGCTTCAACGACTCGGGCTCCGCTCCGGACAATTTCGGTCAAATCGAAGCGGGCGCCGCCAGTGTAGTTGTTCCGGAACCCGGCACGTTGGCGCTGTTTGGCACAGGCCTGATCGCTGTGGCTGGCTTCATCCGCCGCCGCATCAAGGCCTAGACAAGTTCGCTTAATTGTAATCAAAACCACTCATGAAGCCCCGCTGTGACCCCGCAGCGGGGCTTCGTCTTTCTTGGCACTTCCTTACTGCCTTCGTCTTCTCCCCCAGCAGAAATGGAATTCGAGAGTGATTGCTTTATAATGCATTGCGCGCCAGCCTGAATCCTCCGGAGGAATCCATGAGCACAGTTCCACGACCGCAATTGTCTCCGCTAACTGCCGCGCTGCAAGACCTGAAATCCCGCAACTTGTATTTCCGCCTGCGCATTCTGGAAGGCGAACAGAAGCCCGTGGCGAACTTTGACGGCAAGGAAGTCATCAATCTCAGCTCCAACAACTATCTGGGCCTCACGACGCACCGGTCGCTGCGCAAAGCGGCATTAGAGGCCATGCGGCGTCTGGGCGTGGGTTCCGGCGCCGTGCGCACGATCGCCGGTACGATGAAGATTCACATGGATCTGGAAGAACAAATCGCGCGCTTCAAGGGCACGGAGGCGTGCGTGGTTTTCCAATCCGGTTTTGCGGCCAATGCGGGCACGGTCGCAGCCATTCTTGGCAAAGACGACCTGATTATTTCCGACGAGCTGAATCATGCTTCCATCATTGACGGCTGCCGCCTATCAAAGGCCAACATCCGCATATTCGAGCACAAGGATATGAAAGACTGCGAGCGCGTCTGCCAGGAAACTGCCAACTGGTCTGGAAAAAAACTACTGATCACGGACGGCGTGTTTTCGATGGATGGCGACATCGCGCCGCTTCCGCAGCTCTGTGACCTGGCGGAAAAGTATCACTGCATCATGATGGTGGACGACGCACACGCTTCCGGAGTGCTCGGCCGCGGAGGCCGCGGCTCGATCGACCACTTCGATTGTCACGGGCGCGTGGATATTCAAGTAGGCACGCTAAGCAAGGCGGTCGGTGCGCTGGGAGGATACATCTGCGGATCGCGCGACCTCATCGAATATCTCTATCATCGCGCGCGGCCTTTTCTTTTTTCGACCTCGCATCCGCCCTCGGTGGCGGCGACGTGTCAGGCGGCGTTCGCGTTGTTGGATTCGCCGGACGGCGAAAAACTTATCAAGAAGTTGTGGTCCAACACGAAGTTTTTCAAGCGCCGGCTGAAAAAGCTGGGCTTCAATACCGGCATCAGCGAGACTCCCATCACGCCGATCATGGTCGGCGATGCCGCCAAAGCATTCGAGTTTTCGCGACGCCTGTTCGACGAAGGCGTGCTGGCTGTCGCTGTCGGCTTCCCGACCGTGCCCGAAGGTAAGGCACGCATTCGCACGATTGTAACCGCCACGCACCGGCGAAAGGAATTGGAACGGGCACTGGAAGTGCTGGCGCGCGTTGGCAAGGCTCTGGGAATCATTTGATCGACGCCCGAGGCGCCTTTGGCAACCCGCGAGTGGTACTTTAGTACTCTGTGTAAAATCTCGGCAGACTATAGCTTTCTTCCCCGGCAACCCACTCGTAGCACAACTACATCTAATGGTAACCAGCTGGAAACAAGCCCTTTGTGATTTGGCAGACGTATTGCCACTCACTTTGAAGGACTCGGAGATCCGGCTTCTCTGTCCCCGTACCCGGCTCCGGATCAGAGACTCGTACGAGGAGGAAGACGATGAAGATGAAAGATGGTTGGATTCTTTTCTTGGCCGCACTGCTCGCGGCGCTCCCCACCGCGGCGCAATCTTCGGCCTCCGCCCAGACACAAGGCACCGGCTCGACCTCCGCAGACGCACAGGCCGGAAAGACCAAAGCCAAAGCCAGCACCGACACTTCAGCGGATGCGTCCGCGAAAGCGAGCAAGAAAGGCGCAAAGGCCGACGCCAAGGCGAACAACAAGAACTCGGCGCAGGCGTCATCCGGCGAGAATTCGCTGGATCTCGGCAGCGGCTCGACGCTGGAGGCCACGCTGACCAAGGCGCTGGACGTCCGAAAGAACAAGGTCGGCGACGAGGTTGTCGCCAAAGTCACGCGAGACGTGAAGTCGGACGGCAAAGTAGTTCTCGCGAAAGGGTCCAAGCTACTCGGGCACGTCACCGAAGCCAAAGCGCGCGGCAAAGGTGAATCCGAATCCGCGCTCGGCATCGCGTTTGATCGCGCGGTGACGAAAGATGGACAAGAGCACCCTGTCAATGTCGCCGTCCAGGCGATTGCGGCCGCAGAATCCGCGGCTTCGGCTGCGGTGGACGACACGAGCCTGATGACCGCGTCCAACGCCAGAGGCGTTGCTGCCGGCTCGGCCACGGCTGCTCCTTCGCGGCCGGCTGGCTCTTCGGGCGGCGGAGTGCTCGGCGGCGTCGGTTCCACGGTGAGCGGCGCTACGAACACTGTTGGCAGCGTGGTTGGCTCCGCCCCAGCCGGCGCTGTCGGCGGGACGGTCAGTTCAGCGACTAATGCAGCGGGCTCCGTGACGGGCTCGAGCTCGGGAGGCGCCGTCAATGCGGTCGGCAACCTCACTTCCGAATCCAACGGCGTCATCGGGCTGCAAGGGCTGAACCTCTCTTCCGCGGCATCCAGCGCCAACGAAAGCGGCGCGATGCTCACTTCCACAACGCGCAACGTCCATCTCGATGGCGGCACGCGCATGATTTTGCGTGCGGCCGGTGCGGCAGAAGTCAAACCCAAGCCGTAAACGTTTTTCCGGTCCGGCCGCATCGGCCTCCTCTTGCCGGTGCGACCGGAATTCCGGTTCTCGCCGGATGCGTCAAATTCCTGCCAAATCTGCAAGACCTGGGTGTTTTTTACCTATGTTGAAGACTTCAACAGTTCATAGGTGCCTCTGTTAGAAAGAGATATTCACGTCGAGTCTAGGGCTATCCATTTGCATTCGCTTCGCGGGGCCACAAATCAACAAACTGGGGGTGTGGTGTGACGGGGAAATGGTGCCTTCTTTGGATCCTAGTTTCTATCGGCCTGCTTCTTCTGACCGCGTGCGGGGGAGGCGGCGGCGGATCGTCCTCGCCGCCACCGCCGCAAGGCAGTACCGCGCCGGTCAGCGTGACCGTGGGTGATACGCCACCGGCCAACGTCACCATCCTTTCATTCGAAGTGACCGTGCTCAGCGCGGTGCTGCAACCGGGCAATGTGTCCCTGGTCAGCGCTCCGTTGAAAATCGAAATCAAGCAGCTCGAAGTGGAGACCGCGTTTCTGAGCACAGTCAATGTTCCCGCGGGCACATACAGCAGCATTGCCCTCAGGCTGCAAAATCCGGAAATCACTTTCAAAAACGATACGGGCGCGACGTTGCCCTCGCCGCTGAACTGCGCGAACGGTGCCATCTGCGAATTCAAGCCGGTTCTCACCGCACCGGTCACGTATTCGGGTGCGCCATTTCCGCTGACGGTGACTGCCAATTCGCCGATCGGCCTGCTGGTGGACGTGAATCTCGCGAACATTCTCAACGGCTCGCTGGCCGTGGACTTCACGGCAAACGGCGGAGTCGTCGTGTCGCAACTTCCCGCGCAGCAGGGCACGGGCCAGTTGGAGGACATGGACGACGTGTCCGGCAAAGTGACGGCCAAAGACACTGCCAACAATCAATTCACGCTGCAAACTCCGCTGGGCAGCCTGACCATCAAGGTGGATAGCAGTACGGTCTTCGAGGAGTTCGACAAACTGAGCACGCCGTGCACAGCGATTCCGCAGAATTTCACTTGCGTACAGGTGGGCCAGATTGTCGAAGCGGACCTCAGCCTCGTCGCCGGCGGCACATTGCTGGCGAAAAAGGTGGAGGCCGAGGACGATGGCCAGAATGCCGAAGAGCTCGAAGGCCTCATCACCGGAAACATCACGCCTGCCGGCTTCGACATGGTGCTGGTGGATGAGTTCCCGGACATTGCCGGCGTGGACGTCGGCAATCTGGTGCATATCAACTTCGTTGGCTTTAGCTTCCGTGTGGACGCGGAAAACCTTCCGGTCGGCGGGCTGAGTTTTTCTTCCGCGACGGACTTGATGGTCGGCCAGCGCGTGGAGGTCAAGCGGCAGGGAAGCGTTTCTGCCGGCACGCCGCCAGCGATTGACGCCAACCGCGTGACGCTGAAGAAAACCACTTTCACGGCGCAGGTCAAACAGAAACTCGCCAACGGCACCGATTTCCTGGTGGATAATTTGCCGTCGCTCTTCACTACGGCCTCGCCGGTGCCGGTCACGGAGATTGAGGTGCGCACGTCCGCGCAGACCGGATTCGACAACGTCACCGATGTCGCCGCGCTGAAT
>DASYRO010000051.1:0-10099 GCA_036004385.1 Candidatus Acidiferrales bacterium | reverse complement strand
GCGCGTCAAGCGCCTGCACGGAACGGCGTGCGCTTGCGGCGCAAGGTACAATAGATTCCATGGGCATTCGTCTCATCGGCATTGATATTGACGGCACGTTGCTGAACAGCAAGTGGCAATTGCCTGAAGCCAACCGCAAGGCCATCGGGGAAGCGACCGCACGGGGCATCGAGGTGGTGCTGGTCACCGGACGGCGCTTCGATTTCGCCATGCCCATCGCTCGGCAGCTCGGTTCTCCGCTGACGCTCATCGTCAACAACGGCGCGCTCATCAAATCGCAGGATGGAGCCACGCACCTGCGTCACCTGCTCCCGCGCGACACGGCCCACAAAGTCCTCCAAGCCACACTGCCCTTCCGCGACGGCGCTGCGGTGATGTTCGATCGTCCGAAGGAGAATCAGGTCATCTGGGAAGTACTCGACTGGAAGGACCCCGTTCGAGCGGGCTACTTGCAGCGCAATATGGAATTCATCGCTCAAGTGGCGCCGCTGGAAAACTGCCTCAGCGAGGATCCTATCCAGGTGATGTTCACCGGCCCTGTGGACCGCATGCGTTCGCTTGAATCGCAACTCCGCGGATGGCCGCAGCCGGAGGCCTTCGCCCTGGCCTACACGGAATACGAACTCCGCAACTTCGCGCTAGTGGACGTCATCAACCGGGCCTGCTCCAAGGGCGCCGCGCTCCAGGAATGGGCCCGCGTGCGCGGCTTTCCGCGCGAAGAGGTGATGGCCATCGGCGACAACCACAATGACCGCGAAATGCTGGAGTTTGCCGGGGTGCCCATAGTGATGGGCAATAGCGTGGCGGAATTGCTTAAAAACGGCTGGCACGTTACACTTTCGAATGACGAAAGCGGCGTCGCCGCCGCGATCGAGCAATTCGCTTTTGACCGCAAATGACGCCGCGCACCATCCGCTGGACTCTAAGCCCACTCATCGCTATAGCTCTGGGCGTGGTGTTTTCGGCTCCACCGGTGCGGGCGGAAACCGCCGTGTTGCGCAATGGCCAGCGCCTGCACATCACCGGTTATGAACGAGAAGGCGACGTCGTACGGCTGCAGATTTCGGGCGGGCGGGTCGAAGTCCTGGCTACGGAATTGGTAGCCATTGAGCCGGAGGATCTGTTCCCCGTCACCGCCAGCCAAGCCCTTCCCGATATTCCCTACGCCGAACTGATCCGCGCCGCGTCCCAGAAACACGGCGTGGACGAGCACCTCATCTCCAGCGTCATCACCGCGGAATCCAATTTCAATCCGCGCGCTGTATCCCGCAAGCGCGCACGCGGGCTGATGCAGCTCATGCCGGATACCGCCCGGCGGCTGGAGGTCCGCGACGCCTTCGACCCCGCGCAAAACGTGGACGGCGGAACGCGTTACTTGAAAGAGCTGCTTGCGAAGTACGGACAAAATCTGAAACTGGCGCTGGCCGCCTACAATGCCGGCCCAGACCGCGTCGCGCAGTACGGCGGCATTCCACCCTTCGCCGAAACGCGCGCCTACGTCCAGCGCGTCCTCACCGTTTACAGCCAGCTCAAGAACCAGTAATTGTGAATTTAGAGGCGATTGCTACTGCGGTGTCTTGCCTGGCGGCGCCTTCCCTGGTGGCGTTTGCGGACGCGAGCCCGGCGGGCCAATGATCTGACCTTCGGCGGCTGGGTCCCAAATAAATTCCCATTCCTTATAATTCGTACCGCCCTTATATACACGGATCGACCGCTGCTCGATTTTGCTGGCCACGCCGATGATATTGCCGCCAAAAACTTTTTCTTCCGCCCCGGGCGCTTTGGCCACCGTCGGCGGAGGCGTGGGAGGCCCCTGCTGCTGCTGGACCGGCGGTTCGGGCGGCCGCTGGTCGCTCGCAGGGCGGTCCCCTGACTTGGGCGGCGGAGGAACGCCGAATGCTCCCGCCGCTCCCCCGGGCCGTCCAAAAACATTCATCGCCTTGACGCTGCCGATCAGCTGGCCATTCGGACCGACGTAAATCAGCCGCCAGCTTCCGTCTTTGCGGTTCATGGGCTCGGCGTAGGCCCTGCGTAAGAACCGGATCTGTCCTTTGGGGTCCGTCAGATCTTCGAATGACTGCGGAAATCGTCCGTGCTTGCGGTAGTAAAGGCGAACAGCGCGCGCGTACTGCTCTCCTCGCCAGATAAGCTCAGCTTCCTTGGCGCGGCGCCCTTCGGTGAGGATGGCCGGCGCAGCCGCTGCGGTCATGATCACCAGGACGGCCACCATAAAGCACACCATCAGCAGCGCGTACCCGCGTTGGCGGCGACGGTAGAGGCTGCTCTCGGGTCCTTCCACGCTCTGCGTTTTCAAATTGTCAGCCTCATTCCGCATGGTGATATCAGGATACTGGCTGTTCCAGCGGCAGCGAGGCCCGCTTGCCCGTCTGCACTTCCTCAAAATCCGCGGTGTTGTTGCCGATGCGCAGCAAGCGATATTTCCCTTGCAACACTTCGCCTTCGGACAGAATGAACACGTCCTCGCCATTCGTGAAAAACGCGCGCTTGCGTCCGGAATGCGGGTCCGTCGAGTAGCCGAAGAATTTCACCGGTAGCGTCAGCGGCGGTTCGGGAGGCGGAGCAATCGGCCCGGGCGGAGCCTTGCTGATCTTACCCGGCGGCTGCGGAGGCGGAGGAAGTTGCGCGGAAAAGATGCTGCGCCGCGAGCCCTTGTAATCCAACTTGCGGATGCGCTCCAGCTTATCCAGACGGAGCGTCGGATTTTCGACGCTCAGCGGCTCGAACTTTTGGCTTCCGCCCGAAGCGGCCACCATTTCCGGACTCTTGTTCCAGTTGTAGACCCACACCAGCGCGAGCAGCGCCAGCAGGCCAATCAGAAGATAGACTTGGACTTTCTGCGTCATCGTGACTACATTCGAAAATAGGTGCGCAGTTGCAGGTTCAGCTTGATATTGCCGCCGGTGGAAGACGCCAGCGTCAGATTATCGAGCAAATAAAAATTCGACGAGCGTTCCAGCCCGTTGATGAAGCGTACCAGGCTGACGTACTGGCCTTCCACGGTGGCCGTCACGGTGATTTCCGTCACGCCGCGCGTTTCCAGCGGGCGCTCCTTGAATTGGACATTGGAAGTCCCCAGCCCGGAGGATTTCGAAATCTTGCCGAGGTCAGAGATAATGGAGGAGTACCCCATTCCCGCCGGCAAGAACTCCTGCGAATAGAAATGATCGGCGTCGCGCTGCACTTCTGAAAGATGATCGCGAATGGCGGAGACACGCTCTACATCGGCCTTCAACAGGCCGTGCTCTTCGTGCAGCTTTTCCAGCCGCGCGGCAGCCGCGCGCGCTGCCGGGTCCGTCGCGCTCCAGTTCGCGTACACCAACAGCGCATCCGCCGCCAGCACGACGGCCAGCGCGATGCGCACCCATCTTTTCCACTGCCGGCTATTGCGATTCATCAGTCTTTCGCGCCCGCCTTGCCCGGAGCCTTCTGCGCCGGGGGTTTCGTCTGCGTCGCGGGAATCTCCGTCGCCGTGTAGTACGCCATCAGTTCGAGCAGCACGCGGTCGCCTTCTTCTGGGCGCACCGGCCGCGTTTCGCTGATCATCTGGATGCGCTCGAATTCCGCGGAGCGTTCCAGCGTCTCGATGAATTTGAGCTTGGCGTCGTCATTCGCCGCGCCGACGTTCAGCTTTACTTCCACGCGCCCGCCGGCCATGTGCGGAGCGATGCTCACCACGCGCACGCCTCCCGGCAGCAGCCGCTCGAGGTCCGTAAACATATTGGTCCACGGAAAACTGCGCTGCTCGATGAGCGCATTGAGGAAAGCGGCGCGGTCCATGATTTTGCGGTTGGCCGGAAGCTTGAAGAATTCGTCCAGGTCTTTGCGCTGCTCCCGGTAATTTTTCATTTCGGAATTCAGCAGTGCAGCTTCGTTGCGCACGTTGCGGTTGCGGTTCCAGTTGGCCCACGCGCTCGAGGAGAGCATTCCCAGCGCCACCAGCGCAACCAGGCCGAGCAGACCGCTGCCCAGAAGAAATCGCCGGTTGTTTTCCAGCGGCACCGTCGCCAGATTGAGCCTTACTTTCATCGCGCTTGCTTCGCTCCCTGCCTCACGCGCCGCGGTTCATCATCCAGCCGACCAGCGCATCGAGTTCGCGATCCACCAGCGTTTTGGCGTCTCCGCTCAGCCGGTTCTCCAAGGCCGACGATGCCACCAGTGCGGCGACGCTGCAATTTAGCTCCGTCTCCAGCGCGCGGCGGAATTCCTCCGTGCGTCCCGCGAAACCCGCCAGCCGTACCTGCTGCACGGATTCCCGCCAGTTGTCCTGATAAAACGCCATGCCCGGATAGATCTCCTCGAGCAACATGGCGGGGTCCAGGCCCGACACATCCACCGGCAGCTCCGTGCAGCGGTAGACGCACAGCACATCGCCGCGTGTAATCACGTTGGTGAGCGTACGCCCGGTGATGCGCGCCAGCAGCGTGGGCCGCTCGCTATCCAGCAGCGGCAGCGTGGCCAGCGTCGAGCCCAGCACCACGCCCGGCGCGAGCCCTACGGCATCCACGATTTCCTCATATTGGCGCACAATTTTCCGCCGTGCGATTCCGGCCACGATGTCCACGCCCTCTTCGCGCGACTCTTGGGCCATGAACGAGACCACGGCTTCTTCAACATCGAAGGGCACGCTTTTCTTCAGCCGCCAGCGCAGCAAGGGCTCGGCTTCGTCCGCGCGCTTGGGAAATGTATCAAAGTGCAGGATGAAGACGCGAACCACCTGGTCCGGGAGCAGCAGAGCGACGTCCCTTCCCCGCGACTGAACTTTTGCCAGCGCGCGCTCCAGCGCCGCATGCACCGCAGATGTATCCACGATGTTCGGCTCGACCGGAGAAACGACGATGCTGCCGGCGCTGACCGGTTCGTGCGCAAACCCTTCCAGTCCCAGCCGGCCGCCGGTCCACGCCGCCACCGCGACGTGCTCCGCGGCGATTTCGCAGGCCATCGCCGGATGCGGCGTAGCATCCAGCCATCGCGTCAGCCCGCTGAATGTTCCCGTGCTACTCAATGAAGGTCACCTTGTTAATTTCGCGCAGCGTGGTGACGCCTGCGCGCACCTTGGCCACGCCGGAATTACGCAGGAACGTCATGCCCTCTTCGCGCGCGGTTTTCTTGATTTCCGAGGTCGGACGCCGGTTCACAATCATTTCGCGGATGTGGTCGGAAAGGTCCAGCAGTTCATGGATCGCCGTACGCCCGCGAAATCCGCTGCCGGAACATTCCAGACATCCGCTGCCCTCCGCGAATTTTTCCCCGGCCCATTCCCTGGGGTCGAGACCTGATTCTTCCAGCACTTCCCGGGGATAGCTGTGCCACTTCTTGCAGTTGTCGCAGATGACGCGCACCAGCCGCTGCGCCAAAATGCAGTTCAGCGCGGAAACGAAATTGTACGGCTCGACGCCCATGTTTACGAATCGTCCGATAACGTCGGTGACGTTGTTGGCGTGTACGGTGGTGAACACCAGGTGGCCGGTCAGCGCGGACTGGATGGCGATTTGCGCCGTTTCCAGGTCGCGGATTTCGCCGACGAGAATTTTGTCCGGGTCATGCCGCAAGATGGAGCGCAGCCCGCGCGCAAACGTCAGGCCTTTTTTCTCGTTCACCGGAATCTGCGTGATGCCGCGGATCTGGTATTCCACGGGGTCTTCGATGGTGACAATCTTGTCTTCGTCGGACTTGATTTCGTTGATGGCCGCGTAGAGCGTGGTCGTCTTTCCCGAGCCGGTCGGCCCGGTCACCAGGATCATGCCGTACGGCTCGCGGATGTAGCGGCGGAATTTATGGATGTCCGTTTCGGAAAACCCCACTACGTCCAGCGTGAGGTGGCGGAATTTCTCGCTTAGTGTTTCTTTGTCCAGGACACGCAGCACGGCGTCTTCGCCGTGAATGGCGGGCATGATGGACACGCGGAAATCGATGTACCGTCCTTTGTACTTTACGCGGAAGCGGCCGTCCTGCGGCACGCGGCGCTCGGCGATGTCCAACTCGCTCATCACCTTGATGCGCGAAAGAATTGTGGAATGCCACTCCTTGGCCAGCGGCGACATGGCCTGCTGCAGCACGCCGTCAATGCGGTATTTGACGACTACTTCCGCGGCGCGCGATTCGATGTGAATGTCACTGGCTCGGCGTTCGAGCGCCGTGAAAATCACCGTATCCACCAGGCGCACCACCGGGTTCACTGCGGTATCCCGCGTGATGCGGTCCGCGCTGATGGTTTCTTCGCCTTCTTCTTCGCTGACCACTTGCAGCGCGAAGCCTTCCGTGGCTTGCTCCAGCACGCGCTGCGACTGTTCGGTGCGCTTCAGCAGTTCGCCGATTTGCGACGCCGTGGCCACCTTGACGACCAGTTTCCTGCCCAGCAAGAGAGCGAGCTCGTCCGTCAGCAGCAACTGGCTCGGGTCGGCCACGGCCACTACCAGCGAATTGTTGTGCGATTCCAGAGGCACGAAGCTATAGCGAAACATCAGCTCGGCGGGGATGGTGCGAAACAGCTCGGGGTCAATCCGCTGCTCGCGCAGGTCAATAAACGGACAGCGGTAGCGTTCGGCTAGACGCCGCGTGCGCTCGATTTCCTGCGCTTCGCCCGGCGGCGCATTGGAGTTCACATCGTGCTCGGCAGAACCCATTCCTGGCTACCTCGCCGTGCTGGACAGCGAAAAACTGAAAATCGGCAAGTACAGTGCAATCAATATGAACGCTACCACAACGGCCATGAATACCAAAATTACCGGCTGAATCAGGTTGAGCAGCGCTTGCAACCGCAGGTTGACGTCTTCTTCGTAGAATTCCGCCACGCTGGTCAACATGGGCGCCAGCGCGCCGGTGGCCTCACCGACTTCCACCATTTCCGTCGCCAGGCTGGGCATCACACCCGTATCCGCCAGGCTTTGGTGCAGTGACGCGCCTTCCCGCACGCGCTTCGCGGCCTCTTCGACCGCGCCGCTCATCAACCGGCTGTCCGTGGCTCCGGCCGTTGTTTCCAGCGCGCTTACCAGCGGGGTGCCTCCGGCGAGTAGCGTAGCCAGCGTGCGCACGAGCTGCGCCACCTGGAATTTCACCCAGATTTCACCAAACACCGGAAAGCGCAATTTGAAGCGGTCCACCACCAGCCCGCCCTTTTCCGTAAAGGACCACGCATAAGCCGCCAGCCCGGCCAGGATCACCGCCACGATGGCGCCCAGAAAATACCAGCGGTAGCCCATGGCCATGCTGACCAGAAATTGCGTGGTAGCGGGCAGGGGCACGTTCAGCTCGCTGTAAAGTCGTGCGAATTGCGGAATCACGTAGCCGACGATGTAGCTGAGGATGAGCGTGGTCACCGTCACGAGGATGCAGGGATAAATCAGCGCAGCCACGAGCCGCCGTTGGAACCCGGTGGTCACCCGCTGGTAAGCGATGAAGTAGTCGAGCACGCCGCTGAGGTTGCCGCTTTTTTCGCCGGCCAGGACCGACGTCGTGTACACCTTGGGGAACGCGCCTTCTTTTTCCAGAGCTTCCGAGAGCAGCGCGCCTTCGCGGACGCGGTCGCGCACATCGCGCAGCAGCGGGCGCATCCTCGGCACCGCCGCGCGTTCCGCGAGCAAATCCAGCGCCTTGAGAATGGGCAAACCAGCTTTGACCAGCGTGTTGAATTGCTGATTGAAGATGAGGAAGTCGGTGCCGCCGACAGTGCGTCCGCTGCGCCGCTCGCCGAGCTGCGGCAACATGCGGGTACGCGGGCGCACCGAATAAACGTACAGGCCGCGCTCGCCCAGACGTTGCCGCGCTTCCGCTTCCGATTGCGCGGCTTCAACCTGCAGCGTGATTTTTCCGGCGGCGTCCGCCACCTTGCATTCAAACTCAGCCATAAGAAATCGTACCGCCGGCTTCGACTTGTCCCGAGCCCAGGCGAGGGGCCGGCGCTTTTTCTGGCCTCATCCTCAACAGCGCGCTGAGTTTAACACACCCGTCTCATCCTCTATGGGCCAGTGCCGTGCATTTGCGCGCAAGATTGGAGCGGCTCCGGCCACAACATTAGACGCACGAGCGAAAGCAACCGCTCAGCGCATCGGGCCGCTGATGGAGTTCCCTTCCACGACGGACACGCCCGGTGGCGTCACGAAACGGAAGAGCGTCTCCGCCAGCGGAATGTTTTCCTGCCAGTTGCCAAAGCGGAATTCTGTTTCCACTCCGCCCGGCTCGCGAATCTGCACGCGCACGATGCGATATTGGCCGTCCGCTTCCACCAGGACTTCGGAGAACGCGTCCTTCGCCGATTTGGGCGTGCATCGCAAGGTCACGTTTTGGGCCGCGGAAACGCGCGCATCGGCCAGTTCGACACGTCCGCAGATGCGCGAGAATTTGGCCTTCCCCAGCAACAACGCGAGCGGCGTTTGCCAGTCCGCGCTCTCTTTCATTTTCGCGCGCGTGGCTGTGCGGTCCGCGGGCACGTAGAACCACACCAGCTTTCCGTCCGCCAAAAACAGTTTTGTTTCCGGCGACTCGTATTCCCAGCGCATTCTCCCGCCGCGGCTGAAATAGACGGTGCCGGATTCCACGCGCAAAGTGTTCTGACTCTCGGTATAGCGGTGCAGGAACGCGGCCTTGAGGGTGCGTACGGACTGGTAGCGCGTTTCCACGCCGCGCACCACGGTGTCCACGTCCCCGGAGCTTACGGGCGAGGCCAACCACAGCACAAGCGCTGCAATGCGCCACATGGATCCAGTTTAACAAGAACCGCAGAGGCGCACGCCCTATCTTTTCGAGCGCGACTTCGGCGTCAAAAAGAAAAGGGCTGCCCGAGGGCAGCCCCGCTGAATCGCTAAGGAGTAGATCGTATCGAAATTTAGATTGGGCTATCCGCCGCAGTCGCTTTGGCCGCCGGATTCGAGCGGATGACTCCGGACTGGTCCGTGAAAAAATACCGCTGCCCGGTCGTGCCCGGCACACTCGGATCGGCGTTGAGCGTGTAGTTGTAAATGATGCCGCCTACCGCCGCCGACGGTACGTAGGTGAAGGTGTAACCCGATTTGGTGCCCGCGGCAAACACTGAGTCAATCAGGTCCGCGGCTGCCGCCGTCGGCGCTGCGCCCGCCGCCGGCGGACCCAGCGAAGCCAAGCTCGGCGCATAGCCCACGCCGTACGTCGAGTTGTAGGTATTCTGCACTGTGGTGATGGTCCGCATGCTTTGAACCGCGGACGCTTCGTTGGCGGCAATGCGGGAGCGCAGCAGGTTGGGAATGGCGATCGCCGCAATGATGAGAATAATGGCCACGACGATCAGCAGTTCAATCAGCGAAAAGCCCTTGTCGTTCTTTCTCGACATTCTTTTGCCTTTCAGAGGAGCATGAACTCCCCCATTCGCTGGCAGCCCGCAGTAGGAGAGGCAAGACTCGTGCCAGTCGTTCGCGCCCCGGGTTGTTCGAATAGTAGTCGCGTCAGAACTGACTGTACAGAGTCAACTTAGGCGATGTTCAGTATTTGCAAATGTCCTTTTCGCACCATTGCGGTCGCTCCCTGGGGGCCCGCGCGGGACAATTTCTGTCCGTCACAATGGCCAATAATTGCCCTTTCTTTTCGGACCCGCACCCGCAGCCTGCTTTTCCTCGGACCGGCCCACGCGAGCCTGCGTCAGATTGCGCCAGAAAAACAAACGGGGGAAGAAGCTCGCGCTTCTTCCCCCAGAAATAAAGAGTCGTCGAGAACTTAGATCGGTGTGCTGGCCACCGTGGCCTTCGCCGCGGGGTCGGCACGCACGACGCCAGACTGGTCGGTGAAGAAATACCGCTGTCCGGTTGTGCCCGGGGTCACCGGGTCGCCGTTGACCGTGTAGGTCGGGATGCTGCCGGCGACGGCCGCACCCGGCGTGTACGTGAACGTGTATCCGCTCTTCGTGCCCGCAGCCAGAACGCTATCAATCAAATCCGCGGCCGCGGCTGATGGAGCGGCGCCAGCGGCGGCAGGTCCAAGAGCCGCCAGGGACGGCGGGAAGCCGCCATAGGTCGAAGAGTAGGTCACGCACACCGTGTTGATGGAGCGCATCGAGCCCACCGCCGACGCTTCGTTCGCGGCAATGCGCGAACGCAGCAGGTTCGGAATGGCA
>DASYRO010000050.1:0-4485 GCA_036004385.1 Candidatus Acidiferrales bacterium | reverse complement strand
CGTGCTGGCGGGCGGTTTGAAGAGCCTGCCAACGCCGCAGCCTTCGCCGATGCTCGTGCAACGTGTGCGCGCCCGCTTGGAAGACGCAGCGGCGGAGCGAGCGGAGAAACAACGGAGCCTGGCGACGCTGGTTTTGCTGGTGCTGTTTTCGTGGGCGCTGACGCTGGCGAGCTGGCCCATGGTGCGGCTGGCCAGTCAGAGCGTGGCGAGCTGGCTCGACATCAGCGTGCGGGCGGCCTGGGTGGAAGTCTTCACGTACATGGTGCTGACGTGGCTCACCGGCGGAGTGGCGGCGGCAGTGCTCGCGTGGCAGAAGCAGCGTGAAAGGAGATTCGCATGAGCTACCTCGAAGACAAGGCGCGCATCATCCGCGAGCGAGGCGCACGCGATCGCGCCGCGCGCGGCAACGCAAGATTTTGGGATGAAATGCGAGCGATTCCCGTGCCGGCGCGGGCTCTGGCGGTGCTGACCTATTTTGGGTTGGCTGCGCTGCTCTTCTATTTGATGTATCAAGCCAATCCCAGCGGTTGGGAAAAGTGGAACGACGTCCAACGGATTTGCTTCGCGATCATCATTCCGATCTTTGCGGCGATCTGGGTGCTGCTGATCGGATACGTCAACGGCGATGCGCGGCGCCGTGGGATGCGCTACATCATGTGGACGTTTCTCGCTATCTTCATTCCCAACGCCATCGGCATCATCCTGTATTTCCTGATGCGCGACCCGCTGCCGTTTCCGTGCCCCTCGTGCGGCAAAGAGGCGGGAGGCAGCTTCGCGTTCTGTCCCCACTGCGGCGCAAACCTGGCTCCGGCGTGCCCGAACTGCAAGCGCGCCGTGGAACGCAGTTGGGCCAATTGCGCGCACTGCGGCACGAAGCTCGGCGGAGGAGAACAAGGGGCCACGAGCTAGGCGCCTTGTTCGCCGTGGCGGGCTGTAGAATGACCGGGCCGTAGGGAGGGCGAACATGCCGAGCGTGCAGATTACCTGGGTGGCGGGGCGCAGTGCGGAGCAGAAACGCAAAATCGCCGAGCGCGTCACGCAAGCGCTGGTCGAAGAGGGCAAGGCGAAGATTGAAAACGTCCACGTAACGTTCCACGACTTGCCGGCCACGGACTACGCCGAAGGCGGCGTGATGGTGGCGGATCAAAAGCGCAAGACCTGAAAGACGAAATTCGAAATCCGAAAAAGCACCTTTACTTCTTGTCTGATTTCTTTTCGTGCGCGCGGATATATTCCAGAGCAAACTCGCGCGTGGCCGGGTTGCGCATGCCGACTTTCTTCGCTTCCTCTTCGGCGTCTTCCAGTTTCCAGCCGTCCTTGAGCACACGATAGATCATCCAGAATGCGCCGACGCGGTTGGCCGAAGTGCAGTGGATGAAGATGGGGCGGTTCGATGCATCGGCCATCACCTTCAAGAATTCATCGGCTGCTTCGGACTTGGGATTGGCGCTGTCAAAGGGAATGTGGAAATAGCGCAGGCCGAGCTCCTTGGCTTTGGCGGACTCCTCCTCCACGTTCATCTCCGAAGCCGGGCGCAGGTTGACAATCGCTTTGACGCCGTCCGCTTTCAGGCGGGCAAGATCGTCGAGCGAGGGCTGGCCGCCGGTGCAGATCTTGTCGTTGATGCGCAGGAAATTTTTAATGTTGGAAAAATCCTGCTTTTCCTGCGCGGAGCCGGCCGGCAAAGCCAGCGCGCCGAGTAGGAGAAAAAGGAAAATACGCAAGGGTGCCTTCATACAACCTCCCCGGAAACTGGAACGACAAGCATAGCGCAGGAAGGGGCTTCCTGAAAGTTCGAAACCCGAAAAGCGAAAATCGAAAAACGGGGAATTCAAAAGCCTAACGCACAGGCCACAGAAACTCAGAGAGCAGAGAAAATCAAAACGCGAAACGCGAAAAGCGAAAAGCGAAAAGCGAAAAGCGTTTAACCCAGTGAGCGCAATTCACTCTACGCAGTTTGGGGCTAGCCAGGGAGTGTATTATTAGCGGCAGCGGCGAGTGGCGGAGCATACGTCGTGCTATCGTGTGGATTCCCGCGAAACAGCGGGGAAAACGGCAATCCGCAAGGTGCTCCCGAGGAGCGGGATGAGCGCACGCCCGGACAGCGACAACGCAAAAAAAATCGAACTGCTTCGCGAGCTGGAAATCGAAGAAGCGCGGGGAATCCAGCAAGCCATGGTGTCCGTGGAGCCGTTGCGGCACGATCCGGTAGAAATCGCCAGCAGGTTTCGTCCGGTGCGGGAAGTGGGCGGCGATTTTCTCGATTACTTCCTGCTGGAAGACCGCCGGCTGGGGCTGTATCTGGGGGACGTTGTGGGAAAAGGCCTGGCCGCGGCGATGTATGCGGCGCTGGCCATGGGCACGATTCGAGGCATCCACAAATCGGACGTCACGCCCACCGCCGTGCTGGAACTGCTGAACGAGCGGCTGCGCATGCGCGTCGTGCCCGGGCGCTACTGCGCCATGCAGTACGCGGTGTATAACCCGGAAACGCAGGAGGCCAGCTACGCCAACGCGGCGCTGCCGCGGCCGATCCTGATCTCGCCGCGCGGCTGCCGGGAAATCGGCGAAGGCGGGCTGCCTTCGGGATTGTTTGCGGGAGCGCAGTACGACGCTTACTCGGTCCAACTTCGGCCGGGCGAAGCAGTGCTGTTCTGCACGGACGGAATTCCGGAGGCGCGCAATTCTCGGGGTGATGACTGGGGCGTGGAGCGCACGCTGGAAATTTGCGAACGGAATATCGGCGCCGGCGCGGATACGCTGCTCGACCGGCTGTTTGCGGAACTGGACTCGTTCATCGGCGACCACCAGCCGCACGACGACATGACGGCGATTGTCTTGAAGCTCTGTTGATGAATCTGTGTGCCGGTACGCGTCAGGATTTGCCGGCGCTGTCGGCAAGCTTATCAATCACCTTGAGAATTTCCTCCGCTTTCGCGCGCACCTTGTAGTCCTCCGTCAGATTCAGCCAGAGAACTTTGCCGTCTGCATCGAGGAGAAACTCTGCGGGCCGGGAAATGTCCGCGCCGCGAAAGCCGCCGGCATGAAGCAAATCGTAACGCCGGATGACGCCTGCGTTGACATCCGAAAGAAATGTAAACGTGTAGCCCTGCTTTTCGCAGTGCTGGCGCGTCACATCCGCGGGGTCCACGCTGATGGCGACCACGCGCACCCCTCGCTCCGCGAATTTGTCAAGATTCTGCTGGAAGCTCCGCAACTCGGAGTTGCAGTAGGGTCACCAGTAGCCGCGGTAAAAGACGAGAAGAAGTGCGGGCGCGCTCTTCGCGGGGCGCTTAGCTGCGGCGGCGGGATCGGCGAGTAATTCGGAAAGCTTCACGGACGTGTTGCTGGTGTCCGGAAGCGTGAAATCAGGAGCTTTCTGCCCGACTTGTGGCGCACCTTTGGAAGGCGGAAGCTGCGCCGAAGCCCCTGCGGAAAAAACGAAGAGCGGCACAGAAAATAGTATCGTTCCAACCATGCGCCTGACAGAATTCATGCGATCCCCATGAACTTTTCCCCGCTGCCGATTGGATATTTTTCTCGAAACAAAGGATTCATAAAACGCCGGCGCCTTCATGCGTGAGTCACCATCGCGATTAGATGTAGATTCCCCCCGCAGCAGACTTCGCCCTCTCCGGAGCGGGCAGCCGTTCGCCGGCCAGTCGCGCCAGCGTGCGGTCGTGCGCCCGCGATAGCGTGAGCAGCGCCGCGACCGCACCGACCAGGCATAGCAGCATGTCCTTCTGCGTATCCCAGAAATCGCCCTGCGTGCCCAGAAACGCGTCGGCAGCCGTGCCGGTAGCGGCGGCTACTCCCCATTCGAAAATTTCATACAGCGCGCTGACGGCCAGGCAGATGGCCGTGACGATGGTGAAGAGCCAGCCGCCTTGCCGCAACGGCGTGCGACGCAGCAGGACTTCGCGGGCCACAATCGCCGGCACGAAGCCCTGCGCGAAGTGGCCCAGACGATCGAAGTGATTGCGGGTAAGTCCGAGCGCGTCGCGCAGCCAGTTGAAGAGAGGCACTTGCGCGTATGTATAGTGCCCGCCAACCATGAGGATGGTGGCATGGGCGGCGATCAATGCGTACGCCAGCGGCGTGAGCGGAAAACGGCGCCAGGTCAGCACCAGCAGGGGCACCGCGGCCAGCACGGGTAGCACTTCGAGGAACCATGTGAAGCGATCGTGCGGCGCGATGGCCGACCACACGAACACCGCGGCGATGACGGCCACCAGCGGCAGCTCCGGTCGGCGCGAATCTGTCGGCTCAGCCACGGAACCTGGAGATCAGCTTCTTCAACTTTTTTTGCGCTTTCTGCACGTCTTTGTTGAGGGAGCTGGCCTTCTTCTGAAGGTCGCGGGAGGTGTCCCGAGCCAGCTTGGAAAGTTCCGCGGCTGCTTTGCCGGCTTCGCGGGCGGTGCGCTCGGCGACCTTGCCTGCTTCAGCGGCGGTGCGCTGCGCGGTGCCGATGGAGCCGCCGATGGC
>DASYRO010000049.1:0-14521 GCA_036004385.1 Candidatus Acidiferrales bacterium | reverse complement strand
GGCGCCGCTGGGATCTTTCACGGATTCGACACGGAGGTTCGCGTCCAGTAGAAAGGAAAGCGCGCGGTCGCCGTCGCCGCGGGGCACGAACTTCACCTGCGTGACAGCGCGAAGGTCGGCGCCCGTGGTCACCGTCGCGTCAATCTTGTAACTGCGAATGCGAAACGCGTCGCGCGCCAGCGGGTCGCGGAACGCCTCGGCCACCGGACGGTTGCCGGCCGGAAAACTCGTCCAGGTGTCGAACCGCGTGACCGGGCCCCAGCTCGCCCAACGGCCTACGGAGATTTCCTCCGGATTGGTGGCGTCGAAGCGCACGTGAATCCAGCCCTTGTCGCTCGTTTTCAAATCCGCCGCAAACAGCGCGGTGCGCTTGCGGTCGCCGGAAAGCAAACTGACGAACAGGCGCGACAAAATCTCTGCCCCCACGTCCTCGCGCTCGCGTATGCGATCCGCGTAGAGCCTGGAAAGCGCGGAATCGCCGGCCGCAGAAGACCAGCGCACCTGTTTGGCGATTTCCTCCAGGGTGTTGTCTGAAAACGTAAAGACAGCTTCGCTGAACTCCATGTCCAGTGCCGCGCGGCCGGTGAAGAGGTTGAGCTGCTGCGCCTCGATGGGATTGGGAGGCTCCACCTGTGCGCGGCCACGCCCCCGGAACGCCGCGCCGAAAACCATGCCATTCACGGGCTGCGTGAATTGGATCGTGCCGGAAGACAATGTGATGTGGATGCGGTCGCGCGCAAGCGTGACGTTTTCCACCGTGGCCGATTTTGCCGGGTCAAACGCGGGCTGCGCTAGCGAGTTCCAACTCTGCGTGGCATCCTGCGCCGCCGCACGCGGCGCGTTCGCCGACATCATGATGGGGACGATTAGACCGAAGATTACGAAAGCACGAATAGTTCTCATCGTGTGTCACTCCAGACCAGAAATTGGCGCGAGTATGAACCCTCCGGGGACTCAATTCAATAGCTAATAGTCAGCGGCGGGAATCAGGCGGGCGAGGCAGTGACACGGAGGAGCTGGTGGCCGATGAGCACGATGTCGCCGTCAGCGAGCGGAGTCTTTTCGCGCACGCCGACAAACGTGCCGTTCTGGGCCTTCAAATCTGTGAGGACGAAGCCTCCGTCTTTCCAGGTGATGCTGCAGTGCTGGCCGGAGAGGAACGGATCCTCGGGGAACGAAATCGTGCCGCGCGTGCGGCCGAGAATGTTTTCTTCGAATTTCAGCAGGAAGTGATTTTCCTCGACGCCGCCGGGCAGCAAGCGGACCAATTCCGCCACGCCGGTCTCCGGATCGGCCTGGGGGGCCGTCTTGCCGGGAGAGACCGTAGCGACACCTTTGGGCTGGCCGGCGAATACGAACCGGAACATCTGACGTCCCATCAGAATAATGTCGCCATTCCGCAGTTTGTGCGGTTTGTTCAAGCGCCAGAAAATTCCGTTGGCGCTGTTCAAGTCTTCGACATTCAAGGTATCCGTGGCAACGTTGAAGCGCGCGTGGCGGCGGGAAACCAGAGCGTCTTCCGGGAAAAGTATGTCGCCCTCGACGCGGCCGAGAACGACGGCGGGCTTATCCAGCGCGCGTTCTTCGCCATGTGAGCCGTCGGGGCGCACCACCAGCAGGGAGTAACGCAGGCGCGGCCGCAGGATAGCGGCGACCGGCGAGGCTCCGCTGAGGGTCGTGCGCTTCTCGGGCGGCGGCGCTTCCGCGGCCTTGGCCACGTCCACGCGGCCGGCCATCTGCGGCGCGAGCGGCTGAACCTCCACGGCGCCGCCCTTGACCGCGCGCCAGTTAATCTCCAGCGCGATGATTTTTTCCGCTTTGCCTTTTACTTCGGCCTCGGCTGCTTTCTCGAAGGGAATATTGGCGGTGCGCAGACGGGCTTCCAGATTGGAGCGCTCATCCTTGGAGGCGTCCACATACACGGAGGCGGGTTTGGCCAGGGCGCGGATGCGCGCGGCAACGTTGACGACGTCGCCGAAGACGTCCTTATCCTTGATCATGCCCGGACCGTAGTTCATGCCGATGCGCACCTGGATGCGTTCCTGTTCTTGCTGGTGCGCGTTGTACGCTTCCAGAGTGCGCTGCATGTCGATGGCGGCGCGGATGGCATTGATGGGATCTTCGAAGGAGGTCATCAGCTCATCGCCGATGGTCTTGCAGATGGTGCCGCCGTGACGCTCCGCGATGGGGCTGAGCATGTCAATGCACTTGTGCACGTACACCAGACCGGCGACGTCGCCGAATTCCTCGAAAAAGCGCGTGGAGCCGACGATGTCCGTAAACATGACGGCGACCTTGCGCGAGAGCTTGCTCAGCTCTTCATCGAGCTGCTTGCGGCGCTCGATGAGTTCCTTCAGTTTTTGCGACGCGGTGTCGTCCTGTCTCATATGCGTGCCGGCAGCAAAGCCAGAAGCGTATCGTTAAAGCCAATCGAATGCAACGTGTGCGAGCGCCGGGCCGACCGCGCCGGGAGACACACAAACACTAGCGCAGCAGCCAACGAAGTTTTTTTCCGGCGCGGACAATTGTACCAGCGCAACCAGGAAAATCAGTGCGCCGCCCGGCACAGACGTCGTCACGCCGGATCGTTGGGACCTGCTGCGGCGACCGGTGGCCCGTCACACATCCACAGGCGACCCTTTCGCGATGCACAGGGCAAGAGAGAGGGACCTGTGGGGTCAATTCTGCCACAAAACAAGGCTTGCAGAGAGGTTAGGTTGTCCGGAAAGGAAAGGGTAGAATAGCGGGCGGCTTTGGGAGGTACTAGAGGGGGCCGATGGGGCTACCGTCCTGTCCAGGACGGATTTCCCATTGACACCCTACCTGCCATTTGCCAACATTCGCGCCGGGAGAATCCCGCCCCGCGGGAGGCGGCACATCTGTCCCCGCCGGAGGAGAAGGTTGGGGTGTCAGGGAGGCTATTGGTGCGTACGGAAGCAAGGAAGTTCGAACGCGCTTTGAAGCGGAGAAAACAGGCTTGAACGACCCTGGACAAGCAAGAACGAAAATATCTGCAGCGGAAGAAACTTCGCTGGAATTGCGCATCGGCGCGCAAACCGATATCGGACGCGTGCGCGATCAAAATGAAGATCGCGTCCTCGTCTTCGATCTGAAACGCTACCGGGAATTGAGTGCTGTGGGAACGGAGAGCGCGTCTCTGCGACGGCCCGGCGTGCTGCTGGTTGTGGCCGACGGCATGGGAGGGATGAGCGGCGGAGAAACCGCCAGCCAGATGTGCGTGGAAAACCTGCTCACGCTGTTCCTCGAAAAACTGGACACGCCCAAAGGCGACGGAAGCATGCCGCATCCCAAGGATACTCTCAGCGATGCGGTGAAAAGCACCAACGACCTGATTTTTTCGCGCGCCACAGCGGACATGAAATTGAAGGGAATGGGCACAACCCTGACCGCGGCCCTGCTGGAAGAGGACCACATGTATGTGGCGCAGGTGGGCGATTCGCGAGCGTATCTTCTGCGCGACTCGCAGTTGACTAAACTGACCAAGGACCAAACGCTGCTGGCGAGTCTGGAAGAGCAGGGCAAACTGCCGAAGGGCGGATTAGGGAAAGCCTGGAAGAACATGCTGCTGCAAGCCGTGGGCGCACAGGAAAATCTACAGGTGGCCATGTCGGAAACTGACTTACATTCGGGCGACTGGCTGCTGCTGTGCAGCGACGGCCTGCACGGGCCGGTTCCTGCGGCGGATATTGAAGCCATCTTGAAGGAAAACGTGTCGCCCTCGGAAAAAGCAAAGCTGCTCACGCAAAAGGCGAATGACAACGGCGGTCCCGACAATGTGAGCGTGGTGGTGTGCGAGGTGTTCGGGAGCCCGCCAGCGGGGAATTCGGGAGAAGGTCGCTGAAGAAGTTAGGCAAATACGAGATCATCGAGGAGCTGGGACGCGGCGCCATGGGCGTGGTGTACAAGGCGCGCGACCCGCTCATCGGGCGGCTCATCGCTCTGAAGACGATTACCGCGGGCCTGGCCGACAATCAGGAACTCCTGCAACGGTTCTACCGCGAAGCGCAATCCGCCGGCGGGCTGCAACACCCCAACATTGTGACGGTGCACGACCTGGGCGAAGAGAACCAGACGCCGTACATCGCCATGGAGTTCATCGAGGGCACCAGCCTGGAAAGCATGATCCAGAAGAAGGCGGAGCTCTCGCTTTCGCAGAAAGTCGGATACATCGTGCAGGTGTGCCGCGGACTGGGATACGCGCACCAGCGCGGCGTCGTGCACCGCGATATCAAGCCTGCCAACATCATGCTGACCAAAGAAGGCGTGGTGAAGATTGTGGACTTCGGCATCGCCCGCGTGATGGCGGCGTCGAAGACGCAGTCCGGGTTGTTCATCGGCACGGTCGCCTACATGTCGCCGGAGCAGGTGCGCGGCGAGCACGTGGATGGGCGCTCGGACATCTGGTCTGTCGGCGTGATGTTCTACGAATTCCTCACCCACGTGCGGCCGTTCGCCGCGGACAACATGGCGGCGATGATGTTCAACATCGTCAGCCAGGAAACCAAGCCGCTACGGGACGTGCTGCCGCAAGCGCCGGGTGAACTGGAAGCCTGCCTGCAGAAGATTCTTAAAAAGGATACCGACGATCGCTATCAGTCCATGGAAGAAGTGTTGCTGGACTTGGAGCCCGTCCACAAAAAACTGCAAAGCGACATCGTCGGCGACCTGGTGATCCAGGGCCAGCAACTGATTGAGACCGGCGAATATCTGAAAGCGCGCGACCTCCTGCGGCAGGCCGCGCAGCTCGATACTGCCCAGACACAAGTCAAACATCTGCTCGAAAAAGTGAACCAGGAGTTGAAGCGCAGCAAGGTGCTGCCGCAACTCCAGGAGCTCGTCAACAAGGCCAAGGGATTGCTGCAATCCGGCAAGGTGGCGGAAGCGTCGGCGGAAGTGGAATCCGCGCTGAAACTGGACTCCGGATACGCTCCGGCGCAGGAATTGATGCAACTGGTCAAGGAACGCGCGGAAGTCGCCAGCCGCGTGAAAGAAGGAATGCAGGCTTCGCGGAAGCAGCTGGCCGAAGGCGATCTGACCGGCGCCGAGAAGAAAGTGGACGATATCCTTTCCCTGGAAAAGGAAAACCCGCAAGTCCTCGAGCTGAAGAAGCAGATCCAGGAAGAAAAGACGCGGCGCGAAAAACGCAAGCACTTCGGTGAAAAACTGCAGCGCGCGCGCACGATCTGGTCGGAGCAAAGGTTCGCCGAGTGCATCGAGTTGCTGACCGCGCTGGACCTGGAATTTCCCAACGAACCGGAAGTGAAGAGCCTGCTGGCCAGCGCGCGGGCGGACCAGGGTGAGCAGGAAAAGCAGGGCAAGCTGGCCGAAGCGCGCAAACTCCTCGCCGAGCAGAAATTCGCCGAATCGCTGGCCCTGCTGGACGGGTTGCTGGAAATCACGCCGAACGACAGCAGCGTACAGCGCCTGCGCGAGCGGGTGATCGAAGAGCGCAAGGACCACGCCAAGCGCATCCGCTTGCAGCACGAGCACCAGGCGCTGAAAAAACTGGTCAGCGACGGCAACTACAAGGAAGCCATCCAGCGCGCCACCACGCTGTTGGACGAGTTTCCCGGCGAGTTTGAGCTGACGCAACTGCGCGACTTCGCGCGCGCGCAGCAGGAACAGGCCGAACAGCGCAGGAAACTGGAAGAGAAGGTCCGCGCGGTGCAAGCGTTGATGGAAAAGTCAGACTTCAAGGCCGCCATCGCGGAGATTGAAAAAGCCCTGGCGGCGTTCCCGGGCAACGCCGAGCTGCTGGAATTGCAAAGGGCGGCCATCGCCAAGAAGAAAGAACTCGATGACCGCGAGAAGAAGGAATACATCGAGAAGCAGCTTCGCGCCATGAAGGTAGCGGTGGAGCACGAAGACTACACCGGGGCCATTGATCTAGGGCAAAAGACGCGCGTGCTGGTGGGGGACAACAAGGACGTCACGCGCATGCTGCAGTTGGCCGAGCGCGAGAAGGACCTGCGCGACCGCAATAAGGAAGCAGACGAGCAGTGTAAGACGGTCATCCGCCAACTGGACGAAGGGAGATTCGAAGAGGCCCAGAAAAACCTCGAAGATTTGCAGAAGACGCGCATTTTTGATCCGCGCGTAGCCAAACTGATGGAAGTGGCCAAGGAAAAGAAGCCGCTGCCCGCGATGGACGAAACCCGCATCGGCGTCTTCCGGCCCGGAGAGTCCATGGGCGCGCCGTCCGGCGTATCCGAGCCCGCCAAGGAATATGTGTACGCGGCCCCCAAGCCGAAGGAAGCTGCCGCCGCTCCGCCGTCAGATCAAACGATGGTGGGAACACCGGAGCAGATTGCCAAAGCATTTTCGCAGCCGCAGATCGTGGAGCCGCCAGCCGGCCCGCCGCCTCCACGACCGCCTGCGGCCGTTCCGCCCGTGATTGAGCCTCCGGCCGGGCCGCTGTCCGAAAAAGAGAAAAAGAAAAAGGGCAAAGAAAAACCAGTCGAGAAGGCTGCTCCCGCTGCGCCTCCGGCAAAGCCTGCTGAACCGCCGCCTACTCCTCCGGCAGAAGTGAAAGCCGCGCCACCCGCTGCGCCCGATGCAGAAAAGCCGAAACCCGCGGAGCCCCCCAAGCCTCCGGCCAAAACCGAATTCGACAAAACGGCTCCCGTCTTCAAAGTGCCTCTGGACAAGCCGAAGCCCGCGGAGCCGCCGAAGCCTCCAGCTAAACCGGAACACGACGAGACCACTCCGCTCTTCAAGCCGAAAAAGGCCAAACCCGCGGAAGCACCTGCCGCCGCAGCCGCCGCGGTCACGCCGATGCCCGCGCCGCGGCCCGGGGAAGCCGGCTACGAGCTCGTGGAAGCTGCGATACCCGTTTGGAAGAAACCCGCGGTGATGGGTGGAGCAGCCGCTGTACTGACGCTGGCGGTGGTGATTGGTTACTTTGTGACGCGGCCGAAAGGAACGGATGTCGCGACGGGACCGGGCACGGAAGCCACTGCGACGACGTCGGCGCCGGCCACGCCTTCCGGACCCACGCCGGGCACGCTCCAGGAAAAATTGATGGATGAGGCGCGGTCGGCGATGGCCTCGGCAAATTTCAAAGCCGCGGAGGAAGCGCTGACGCGGGCGAAAAATATTCCGGGCGGCACTCATGGCGCAGACATTGACAAACTCGTTGGAGAAATTGCAGCGACAAGGGGCGATGCCCAGAAACAGGCTTTGCTGAAGAAAGAAGCGGGCTTCTGGCAAAAGGGTTTGGACGCCTTCAACGGCGGCAAGATTGACCAGGCACGAAGCGCCTTTGGTGAAATTGCCAAGATGCAAGGCGGCGTGCGGCAGACCGATGCGCAAGAGTACTTGACGAAACGCATCCCAGAGCTTGAGAAAGGGGGGAACCTGCTCGCGCAGGCCCGTCCACTGGCGCAGAGGAGAGACAAGACCAGCCTGGATCAGGCGCGCGCCTTGATCCAGCAAGTGATCGGCATGAATGTTGTCCCGCTGACCGCGCAAGCTCGCGAACTGGACGGAACGGTCACCCGCAATCTGGATGCGCTATCCGGCGCGGAAGCGGCCGCCGCTACGGAACGAGCCATCAATGAACTGAGGAACGCTGCGTCGGAGGCCATCAATCGCGAAGACTACGCTACCGCTCGCGCGAAGGCGGATGAGATCAAATCCAAGGGCGGCGACGCATCCCAAGTGTCGAGCGCGATTGACAGCGCCGAACAGCGGAAAGCGAATTCGTTCCAAACGCTATTCAATAACGCCAAGAACGACGAGAACCAACTCAAGCAATTGCAGAGCGACTTGCAGAAGTACGCCGCCGTGCCGGGCCGTATTGGAGAAGCAGCGACGGGTCTGTTGGCCAAGATCCCGACCGAATTCGAGAGGCTATCCGCAGCGAACCGTGCTGCCGCGGCGTCGGCTGCGTCCGCGTCGGCGCCCGCTCCCGCTCCCGCTTCGGCGCGCGTCGCGAATGTGCAGCTTCTGACCTCTCCATCCGCGAAGTGGACGGCACCGCTGAGCGCCGGGACACTGGTGGCCAGCCGCTATTTGGATTCGCCCTTGAAGGGCCAAAACATGAGTGTCCCGCCTGAGATCACACAGCGCGCTACGCAGGGCAGCGGCGTCCAACTGGCGCTTGAAGTGAACGAGAGCGGAAAGGTCACCGGAGGCCAGGTACAGAGCGGCGATGGGGGAATTGGGCAGGAAATCATCAGCGCCGCGAAGGCGGGCTGGCAGTTCACGGCTCCGCGGTGCAATGGAAAACCCGTGATCACGAAAGCGACTGTGAAAGTGCTGTTCTAACCAGTCAAGTTCTTTCCCACCCAAAACAGAATCGTACTCGATGACAGTGGTGAGCTCTGCGCGCGCGGGAAGGGTACCGCCGACATCCCTGCCGACGAATTGGGAAGCCGTCGCCAAGACGGCGGCCGCACGGGGACAGGCCGGAAAGCCTGTCCCACAACAAAACGCCCGGGGGAGTGGTTCCCCCGGGCGGAAGATCGTCGTTCCGGTTCTGTTAGAAGATGAGCTTCAATGCGAACTGCATACGGCGGCTGCTGAAGTTCATGAAGCGCCTTGTTCCGAAAGTGCCGCCGGTTGTGAAGACGCTGGGTGCGTCAATAGTATTTTCCGGGATGACACCGGTAACGCCCGCCGGCGTGAACCGCGGAGAAAACGCAAACGCCGGAGAGAACTGCGCGTCCGTGGTAAAGACGTTGCCGATGGGGTTTCCGGGGTTGGCATGATTCAGTACGTCATAAATTTCCCAGCGGAACTGGAGTTTTCGGCTCTCGCCAATCCGGAAGTTCTTCAGCAAGCTCAGGTCCCAGTTCACGATTCCCGGTCCGAGGATGGTGTTGCGACCGGCGCTCCCGGCGATGATCTTGGGGAACCCGGCGATGGGCTGCCCGATTGTGGATCCGACCGGTTCCTGCACGAAATGCGCGGTCGTCGGATCAATGCTGTTCCCATTGAGGTCCTTGTACCCGAACGGAAATGCCACGGACGGGGTGATGGCGCAATTGGGATCCACCAGCACCGCCACAGAGGTGAGCGGGGCACTCGGGTTGCCGATGGCCGGCCGCGCCGTGGTCAGCTTGCCGGTGCCGAACGGATCCGCACACGCTCCGGAACTGAAGTTGATGGGAATGAAACTCCCGTTCAGCGGCGTAAAGAACTGTCCGGTCTGCCAGGTCACGATGCCGCCGAGCTGCCAACCACCCACCAGGACGTTGTGAGAGTGGCCGATTTCCCACAGATAACTGCTCACGAAGCGGTGGCGCCGGTCAAAAGAGGAATTCGCCCGCTCGGAATGCAAATTGTTCGGATTCTGCGCAAACGGTGAAATGGCTTCAATTGTTCCAAACTCGCCCCCTTGCTCGGACAGGAACTGCTGAATGATGCCCGTAGGGACGGACCGGATGCCGGGCCCGAAGATTTCGCTGGCCAAGTCAATATTGTGGCTCCAGGTATAAGCCAGCGTGAAGGCCAGGTTGCCCATGGAGCCGAGCGTACTCATCCGCCGACTGAGGCTGGCTTGCAGCGAGTGATAGCTCGAAGTCCCGTCGTTACCCAACCGAGAGATTGAGCCGTGGGTATTATCTACGCGATTGTTCAGGCAGAGCCCGCCGGCCTGAGCCAAAGTAAGATTGAACTGAGTCAGGAAGAAACAGTTCGTGGCGAGAGGTAAATTCCATCCCGTGTAGGGATTCACGTCGCGGCGCAGGAAAAGTTTGGTGCCCCTGCTGCCGACGTAACCGATCTCGAACAGCAGGTTATTGCCAAGTCCCTGCTGCACGCCCAAGGAGAAATTGTGAGCATAGGGATTCACCAGACTTGTGACCACGGCGTCCTGCGGTGAGCAGTTGATCAGCGGAATCGCGCCCGCTGTGCGGCGCTGGTTCACGGAACTGCATCCGGCGACGCTTACGTTCACATCGGAAAACCTGAACGGCTGGCTGGGATAGGTCCGGCCGGACTGCGGCTGCAGCAAGGTCGCGGGCCCGAAGGTGCCTGGAGGACACCCCAGGGGATTGGTACATGCGATGAAGACACTGGAGTTCCCCGAGACGTAGAATGGCGAAACCGGGGCGCTCTGCCAGACTAGCAGGGGGATATTCTGCACCATGGGGTTGAACATCAGGGCGTAGCCCCCGCGAATTACCGTGGTTCCCCAGGGCGACCAGGCAAAGCCAATGCGCGGAGCAAGGTTGTTATTATCGTGGTTCACCCGCGGCACGCGGCGATTCTGCTCGGCCATGCCGTTGATGGGCTGCCCAAAATTCTCATAGCGCACGCCGTAGCTGAGCGTGAATCCGGATGAAACGCGCCAGTCATCCTGCCAGAAGTAAAAATGATCGAACTCGCGGAGGCGGAGCTGCGGAGTCCCCTGGCCGGTGACGGCTCCGGTGTTCGGGTCGCTGACGAGATTGGGAAGCCGCTGCAAGACGACGGCAGCGTGGGTAACGCCCGTGGCACCCGGTTCGGTGGCGAATGGCGCTAGCCCCGGGAAAATATTTACGGGCACTGCTCCAAAGAAGTACTGCCCCAGATCCGAAGGGTTGCTGCTGATGTCGCTCTGAGTGCGGACGATATTCACGCCGAACTTCATGCTGTGGGTTCCGCGGTTAAAAGAGAAATTCTCCTGGAACTGAAAGATGTTGGAAGTTATCCGCGAGGTGCTGGAATCCCGGCCGATGGTGAAGCGTACGCCGGCCGAAGGGAATAAAGGCTGAAAGACGCCAAAGCCGCCAAAGGCATCCTGCACCGTGGCCGATGCCTGAGTGTTCCGAATATTTTCGGGGATATGGAATGCGCCGGTGTTGGAGGCGATGCGGCTGAAGGAGAAACGGAACTCGTTCAGCGCGCGCGGCCAGTAATAGCGATGGTCTACCAACAGGCTCTGGCTGCGCTGCCGAACCAGCAACTTGTAGTCCGGGTAGAGCCCGAGGTCGGAGAAAGCGCTTTCGCCGGCATTGGAAAGCGGGAAGCGCGGCGTGTGCAGTTCATCGAACAAATAGCGGCCATAGAGGTCGCTGGCATTGCTCAGCTTGTGGTCGACGCGCGCGGACCACTGATGGTCGCGCACGTCATAGGCGTTGCCGTTGGGCACCAGGTAAGTGGAAAAGGGAATGGCGGTCGTGCCAACGAACACGTTGGTGGGCGTGCGGCACGGATTGGTTGCGTTGAATCCGGCAGGCACAGGAGCGCCAAAGCACGGGGCGCTGGTGAGTTGCGGTATGGTGCTCACGCTGGGCACGCCTGTAAGAGCAAGCAACGCGTTGGATTGCGGCAGGCCGCGCAGCGCCGCCAGCCCCGCGGGCGTCGGATAGGTGGCCACCACTGGGAAGATATTTGTCAGGTTGTTGCGCGTGCGGTCCCACTGGTAGGAGATGAAATAGAACGTCTTGTCCTTAACGATGGGCCCACCGAGCGTAGCGCCGATTTGATTCTCGTAGTAACGCGCTGGCGTATTCAACAGGGCGTCCTGCTCCACGCGGCTGCGCGCGTTAAAGGCATCATGCTGGCCGAACCAGAAAAGGGTTCCCCCCATGTGATTGGAGCCACTCTTGGTAATCATGTTGACGGTGGCGCCACTGTTGCGTCCGAACTCGGCCTTGAGCTGACCTGTCAGGATCGTATATTCGGCGACGATGTCCGTGTTTGTAAATTGCGTGGCCGCGCCTCCGAATAGGGGCTCGTTGTTATCCACGCTGTCGATAATGAAATTGTTGTCGCGGCCGCGCGAACCGTTCGAGGAGAAGGGCACCAGCGTGCTGCCGAAGGCAAAGGTACGCACGCTCAGGACGCCGGGCGCCAGCAAGCCGAGGTTGTTCGCGTCCCGTGTGAGGATGGGTAATTCATGCACCTCTTGCTCGGGAAATGACATGGCGATGGTCGGGCCGGTGTTGTCGGTCAGAGCCGAAGTGGAGGCGCGGACTTCGATGGTCACGGCCTCGGGAGCAAGCTTCATGGTGAACTCCTCGTTGGTCACGCGGTTCACGGTGACGTGAACGGGAGTGTGCTTGACCGATTGAAATCCTTCATTGGCGATGGTGACCTCGTAGTCGCCGGGCGGAATTTCCGGAAAGCGGTAATTGCCTTCAGTGTCCGTGCTGGCGGCATAGCTGCGGCCGGTGTTGGGATTCTTGACCTCAATGCTGACGGCGCCGAGCGGCTTGCCCTGTATGTCCTTCACGTGGACAGCAATCACGCCGCTGATCGTCTGCGCGGCCAGCGGCGCGGAAGCGAAGATACACACGCCGGCTATCAATCCGGAAAGGATGATGACACTCGCGGTCCCATACCACCCATGTCGCCCGAGCATGCGTTTAACTCCTCTCGTCAGGGGAAGAACTTGCGTGTTCATGATCGCGGTCCTTGCCGTCCACATCCACCACGACAGTTCCAGAAAGCTAATCAGGGGCCGAAAATCTTGTGTTCGACACGGCTGCGCTTCCCCAAAAGCGAAGGGGAAGGAGCACAGGTGGGGGTACTTTGCAGAATTAGGAAATCAAAGTCAAGGACTTATTCGAACTCTGGCGGCAAAGTTAAGTGCGAGTAAATTGTGCGGATTGTGGGGCACGCCCTACGATTTGTTCTTGACTTTAGGGGAAGCAAAATAGTAGCTTGCGCCCGCGAGTCTTTTTTTCCGGGATGTGTTTCACGCCTTAAGGATCCCGCAGCGCGGGGTCGAAAAAAATCGGCTAGAGTGGAGAACCCAGTCATGCCTTCGAACTACGCTCCAGTAACTCAAAACACAAACGCCCTGCGCCGGACTTCGGGACTAGGAATCATACCCATACTCGTTCTGGCTCTCGGACTCGGCGGATGCGCCTTGAATTCCGCCGGACTGCCCGGAGGGCTGCCCATTCCGCCCGGCGTCAGCGGGTCACTCACGGTCAGACGCGCGACGCTCGTTGACGGTATTACAGGACGTACGTTCAACATCTTTATTCCCACGAGCGGCGGCAGCGGCGCGCTGACGAGCTGCACGATCACGGTAGGAGCGCTCCCCGCAGGCCTGAGCATTGTTGTGGCCAACGATCCCGTCACGGGAACTCCGATCTCCTGCAAGATTAGCGGCACGATAACGGCCGGGGCTGGGGTTGTGAATTTCACCGTGCAAGTCCAGGACGGCAGCTCGCCGGTGCAGACGGCGACGCAGGCTTTTTCTATCACCGTGCGCGCAGAGTTCGCAGTCACGACCGCGGGCGCGCTGCCCAATGAGGGCCGGCAGGGGAGCACGTTTGGCGCCACCGCCAACGGGCCGGAACCGATTGCCACCAACGTGAGCGCTACGGTGGGAAATGCCCCGCTCACTTCGTGCGTCTTTGTCCTGGCCGGCAATCCTGGATTCAACTTGACTCCTGCGCCGTTGTCCGCTTCGGCATGTCCTTTAAGTTCTGGCGCAACGCTGTTGAGCGCATCGGGAACATTTACTTTCGCGACCAACGCCGGAGTAACCGTGCAAGACACGGCCATCCTCGACCCACTCGCCCTTTATGCGGGTCTAACTGTAGCGCAAAGGACCGTCGTGCCAGCGGGAACGGTGAAGAACGCATCCGCTATCACCATCAAGGTAAACCCGACACTCGTTGCCAGTTTTGTACAGGGCACGGTTACGCCAAACACAAACCCGAATTCAAC
This sequence comes from Candidatus Acidiferrales bacterium, assembly GCA_036004385.1. GTDB lineage: Bacteria > Acidobacteriota > Terriglobia > Acidiferrales > UBA7541 > JACQDE01. The sequence goes on along the minus strand of DASYRO010000049.1, from coordinate 886 downwards.
GCTGCTGGATGGCGTGGACGCGCGAAGCTATGGCGTGATTAACGCGAACGCTGGGGCCCCGAATTGGTCCGTGGTCGGCGGATTGGGCGCGGGCGCAGCGGGGGTCGCGAACTACAGTTGGTGCGTCAGCTCAGGCGGCGCGGCAGTGACGGCCATCGCCATGACGGGAATCAGCACGAGCTGTGCGGCGCCGACGGCCGGCGTGAACAACGTGAAACTGACTTCAGCCGCCGCTGCGGCCGGTGCGGCTGCCTTTGCCGTGGATGTGACCGATGCGGGCAACCTCAGGGTTGCCAGCCTGACGATCACACAGGGCACCAGCACCATCAATGTGCGAGCACTGCTCGCTATAAATTTCGCTCAAGCCGGGAATACAACTGCGGCGTCCACTTTACTTGACGGAGTGAACGCGCAGAGCTATGGCGTTATCAACGCCAACGCCGGTGCGCCGATCTACGCGGGTTCTGGAGGTCTCGGGTCAGGGACCGCGGGCACGGTGGCCTACCAGTGGTGCATCAGCGTGAATGGCGCGCAAGTGACAGCCATTGGGTTAAGCGGGATCAGCACGAACTGCGCGGCGCCGACCACGGGGTCTCCGGTCTTGTTGTCGTCCGCCGCAGCGATTACCGGTACCGCGACCTACACTGTGCAACTATCAGACACCGGCAACGAAGCCACGCCATTGGGGACGGTGACCGCCGGCCCCAGCGTGATCAACATTCAGATAACGATGACGGCTACATTCGTTCAAGGCGTCGTCACGCCCAATACGAATCCGAACTCGACCTTGCTGGATGGATCCACCGGGTTGAGCTATGGCGTGATCAACGCCAACGCTGGTGCGCCGACCTACACCGTGGCAGGAGGCCTCGGCGCGGGCGCCGCG
>DASYRO010000048.1:0-2738 GCA_036004385.1 Candidatus Acidiferrales bacterium | reverse complement strand
GCCGTGCAAGCGGGATTTATCGCCGGGACGCTGGCGTTTGTCCTCTCGGGCTTCGCGGACCGCTACGCGGCAAGCCGGATTTTTGTGGCCTCGGCCATCTCCGGAGCATTGTTCAACGCGGGCTTCGCGCTGCTCGCGAATAATGTCTCCGCGGGGATGGCCTTTCGTTTTGCGACGGGATTTTGTCTCGGCGGAATTTATCCCATCGGCATGAAGCTGGTGGTGAGTTGGGAGCCGGAAAAAACCGGGCAGGCGCTGGGCTGGTTGGTGGGCACGCTGACGCTGGGCACGGCCACGCCGCACCTGGTGCGCGCGCTGGGAGCGCAGTGGCCGTGGCAGGCCGTGGTGCTGACGTCGTCGGGACTGGCGCTTGCGGCGGCGTTGCTGGTAGGCGCGGTCGGCGATGGCCCGCATCTGCCGCGCAATAACCTCGCGCGAAAAAACCACGTGCTGTCCGTTTTTCGCTTGCCGGACTTTCGCGCCGCGGCGTTCAGTTACTTCGGGCACATGTGGGAGCTGTACGCGATGTGGACGATTACGCCGCTGCTGGCGGCGCAGGCGCTGGGTGATTCGGCGAGTTCGCGAAACATCGCGCTGCTTTCGTTTTTTGTGATTGCCACCGGCGCGGCGGGATGCATCGGAGGGGGATGGTTGACAGAACACCTCGGCAGCGCGCGCGTGGCTGCGGGAGCGTTGGCCGTCTCTGGAGCGATGTGCGTTGCGTACCCATTTGTTCGCGCAGCGGCGACGCCGGTGCTGGTGGCGTTGCTGCTCGTGTGGGGACTGGCGGTGGTGGCGGATTCACCGCAGTTTTCGGCGCTCTCCGCGCGCGCCGCGCCCGTAAATCTCGTCGGCGGAGCGCTCGCCGCGCAAAACTGCATCGGCTTCGCGATCACGCTTGCGTCCATTGACTTGGTAACGTCCGTGTGGGCGCGGATGGGAGTGAAGGTCGTGTGGCTGCTCGCGCCGGGGCCGGTGATTGGGCTGGTTGCCATACGACCCTTGCTTAGAAGGAATCCGCAGATTGCGCAGATTACGCAGAAGGAATTTGGAACCACAGATGAACACAGATAAACACAGATTTAAGATCAACGAAAACCGGAAAACGAAAATCGAAAAACGAAAACCCAAACATCAACGCAGAGGACATAGAGAGACGCAGAGAACACAGATAAAGACTAAAAGCGAAAGACGATGAGATGGGCAGATGAAATGGCAGGAGTAAGGAGCGCGAGGCGACTCGCGACGCTGTGTATCGGCGCGTTTGTCCTTTATTTTTCCGCGTTCGCGCAGTCCCTCGGGCCGGCTCAGGACAAGCAAGGCGACGTGCACGAGCAGCGCGAACCGGCCCGCGGCGTCCGCTACACGCACGTGGTGCGCGCGACGCCGGCGGGCGAGCCGTGGTCCATCCACGTCGTGGAAGTGAGCCGCAACGAAAAAAAGATTGTCGTGCGCTCCGTACAGGGCGCGGGCGACGAAAACGGAATGAAGCGCGAGCCGCCGACAGAAATGGCCCGGCGCGCTGCGGCGAGCGGACTGAATGTAGTAGCGGTCGTAAATGGCGACTACGATTTACCGGCGCCGTATTTCGGCGTCAGCGACGGGTTGTCGGTGACGAACGGATTCGTCTCCACGACGGGCAAGCCAACTTGGCCGGCGATGGCCGTGACTTCTTCCGGCGAACCGCTGATTGGCGTGCCGCAGGTCGAAATCGTGCTGGAATCGCGCGGGCGAAACTGGCCCATCGCTGCACTCAACAAGCCGCCGGGTACGACGTGGGGCACGGGTCCGCATCTTTATACGCGGGAATTTCGCGCGGGCATTAAAACTGAGCAACCCGTGCGAGCGGTCGTCATCGGAGAATTATCGAAGGGATTGCCACTGCGTGCGGACGGAAGTGTGACGGGAAAAGTCGAAAAGGTGATCGCAACCGCCAGCGATGTGGCGCTTCCGGCGGGCCGACTGGTGTTGACGGAAGTCGCGAGCAAGCAAACGTCTCTAGAGGAACTCCGTGTCGGTGACAAGGTGAAGCTGCGCATCCGCGTGCAGATGAATGGGCAGAAAAAAATCCGCGACGTGGTGGGAGGATTTCCGATACTGGTCGAAGGCGGAAAGAAACACATCGTGGGCGAGCCGCGCGCGTCGCTGGCGCAGCGCCATCCGCGCACGGCGGTGTGTTACAACGCGCAGAAAATAATTTTTGTCGTCGTGGACGGGCGGCAGCCGAAGCTGAGCGTGGGTATGACGCTCGACGAACTCGCGGACTTGATGGTCGAACTGGGATGCGCGACAGCGATGAATACGGACGGCGGCGGCTCCTCGGTGATGGCGGTGGCGCTGCCGGCGGGGAGTCTAAAACCCGGCGCCATTTCAGACACCGTGGAAACCTCAGCAGAGAAACTAAATGTGAAGGGCACCACGGGCGCGGCGATAGCCATTGTCAATTCGCCGTCGGATGGGCAGGAACGCGGCCGGGGGAATGCGTGGATTGTGGTGAGGAAGTAAGGAAGTCGGAGGTCAAGAAGTCGAGAAGTCGAGGGTTCAGCAACAGAGGTCAGCGGAATTTCTGCGCGTACTGCTGCCAGCGGGGCTCCAGCTCGCCCATGAATTTGACGAACTCGGGGCTTTTGCGGATTTTGTCGAGGTCGGGTCGCGGTTGAAGAGCGTGAAATTGGGCATGCCGGCGTCCACGGTTTCCTTGAGCCATTGTGACGGCGTTGGCAGGATGGTCCAGGACC
>DASYRO010000047.1:0-5141 GCA_036004385.1 Candidatus Acidiferrales bacterium | reverse complement strand
CGAAGCCGGTGTGGACATCCTGCTGGTCGGCGATTCGCTGGGCATGGTCGTGCTCGGCTACGAGAGCACACTCCCGGTGACGCTGGACGAAATCCTGCACCACACACGCGCGGTGCGCCGCGGCGCGAAGCGCGCGCTGGTGGTCGCGGACATGCCCTACGGCAGCTTCCATACTTCCGTTGAGGAGACGTTGCGCAACGCCATCCGCTGCGTGAAGGAAGCTGGCGCGGAGGCGGTGAAAATCGAAGGCGGCGAACGCCGTCTGGAAGTGATCGCTCGACTGGTGGAAGCGGAAGTGCCGGTGATGGGCCACGTCGGCCTGACGCCCCAATCGCTGCACGCGCTGGGCGGCTACCGCGTGCAGGGGAAAACGCGCGACGCTGCGGAGCAGGTGTTACGCGACGCCCGTGCGGTGGAAGCCGCCGGCGCGTTTGCCATCGTACTGGAAGCGATTCCGCGCGAGCTTGCCGCGCGCATCACCCAGGAGCTGCGCATACCCACCATCGGCATCGGCGCTGGACCCGATTGCGACGGCCAGGTGCTCGTGCTGCATGACATGCTCGGGCTCACTTTCGAGCCGCCGGCAAAATTCGTGCGCCGCTACGCGAACCTTGGCGAGTCCATCTCCCGCGCCGCGCAGGAATTTTGCGCCGACGTGCGCGAGGGCCGTTATCCCTCCGACGCGGAGTGCTATCATGCGCCGGTGGGCATCCGCGAAGTGCCGCCGGTGAAAAAACGGGCGTAACACAAAACTTATTCGAGGAGAGATATGTCCCCGGACGAATTCTGCGTGCTCTTTGAATATGACGCGTGGGCCAATCATCGCCTGCTGGACGCCGCCGCGGCGCTGACGCCGGAACAGTTCACGCGCGACCTCGGCTCCAGCTTTCCCTCCGTGCGCGACACGCTCGCGCACATCATGTTCGGACAATGGATTTGGCTGGAACGTTGGAATGACCGCTCGCCGAAAAGTTTTCCCTCGGCGGCGGATTTTCCGGACCTGGCGAGCCTGCGCAAGCGCTGTGCGGAGATCGAAGCGGATTTGCTGGCATTTGTGCGCGGACTCACACCGGAGCGCATCGCCGAGGTCGCCGAATACAAAACCCTGACGGCAGGAACGTTTTCAGCTCCGCTGCAATACACGCTGCAGCATCTCGTCAATCACGGCACGTACCATCGCGGGCAGGTCACGACGATGCTGCGGCAACTCGGCGCAAAGTCCGTGTCCACGGACCTCAGCCTCTTCTACCGCGAACGCGGCGCCGCGGCATCCGCGCGCTAAGCGATAAGGAACATCCGATGACTCCTGAACAAATCCGTGAACTCTACGATTTCAACGCTTGGGCCAACCAGCGCGCATTCGACGCCTGCGCGGCGCTCACGCCGGAGCAGTTCACGCGCGACCTCGGCTCCAGCTTTCCCTCTGTGCGCGATACGCTGGCGCACATCGTTGCCGGCGAGTGGATCTGGCTGCTGCTCTGGCTGAACCGCCCGCGCACCGCGGGCATGGTTCAAACTTATTCCAGCAAGTTCACAGATCTCGCCAGCATCCGCGCGGGATGGGACGAGGTGGAGCGGGAGCGCCGGGATTTTCTGGCCGGACTCACCGCGGCGGACCTCGATCGCGTCATCGAATACCAGAGCCTAAGGGTCGATCGCCGGTTCGCATATCCGCTGCGCCAGATGTTGCAACATATCGTCAATCACAGCACCTATCATCGCGGCCAGTTGACCACACTGCTGCGCCAGCTCGGCGCCCAACCCTGCGCCACGGATTTTCTTTATTACTTCGATTGGCTTTCCGGCCACCGGGAAGGCTAGACGCCGCGACCCCGCGCATGGAAATCATCTACACGCTGGAGTGGATGAAGCAGGTGGGCCGCCAGGCGCGCGCCGAAGGCCGCCCGCTGGGTTTCGTGCCCACGATGGGCGCGCTGCACGAAGGCCATCTGTCGCTGGTGCGCGCGGCGCAGCAGCGCTGTTCGCCAGTGGTCGTTTCCATCTTTGTCAATCCCACGCAGTTCGGGCCTTCCGAAGACTTCGAAAAATATCCCCGGCCGGTGGACGCAGACCGCGCCGTGCTCGAAGAATTAGGCGTGGATTATCTTTTTGCGCCCACGGCCAAGGAAATGTATCCGAGCGGGTTCAGCACCTACGTCAGCGTGGAAGGACTCAGTTCGCGGCTGGAAGGGAAATCGCGCCCGGGGCATTTTCGCGGCGTGACGACGGTCGTACTGAAGCTTTTCGAAATCGTCCAGCCGCACAGCGCTTTTTTCGGCCGCAAGGACGCGCAACAGGCGCGCATCATCCAGCAGATGTCCGCAGACTTGAATCTGGACGCGGAAATTGTCGTGTGCCCCATCGTGCGCGAGCCGGACGGGCTGGCCATGTCCTCGCGCAACGCGTACCTGAAGCCGGACGAGCGGCGCGCGGCGACGTCGCTTTCTCGCGCGCTGGGCGAGGCGCGCCGGGAAATCACAGCCGGCGAACGCGACGCCATTCGCCTGGCCGGCGTGCTGCGCGGTGTCCTAAACGCCGAGCCGCTCGTTACGGTGGACTACGCGGAAATCCTCGACGCGGAAACCTTTGAGCCGGTCACCCGTCTGCGGCGGACGTGTCTCGCCGTGCTCGCCGCGTTCGTCGGCAAGACGCGGCTGATTGACAACATGTTCATCGAAGAGCAGGACGGCGCCTTCCGCGCAACATTGTGAGCCGCGCGCGCCGACCAGAGCGTGTTTTGATACACTAGTTTATCGGGCCAATTTCAGTTGGAGGTGAGGCATGAAGAAAACGTGGGCCGCAATTTTTGCCGCGCTCCTGCTGTTTACTGCAGCTTCGGCGCGCGCGCAGGGGACGCTCCCTATCGGCACTACCATCGCAGTGACTGCGGATGAAACGGTGAGTTCGAAAGACGCCGCCGTGGGCCAGAAGGTCGCGGGCAGCGTGGCGCAGAACGTCACCATCAACGGCAAGGTCGTCATCCCCAAGGGGTCGCGGGCGAATCTGGTGGTGGCCAGTTCGGAATCCGCCGGAAAACTGAAGGGCCAGCCCAAGCTGTGGCTGAAGCTCGCTTCGGTGGACGTGAAAGGAAAAGCTTATACCACCGCGACCACCTGGGCGGGCCAGACGGGCGCCTCGCGCGGCAAGCGCACGGCCATCGGCGCAGGCGGCGGCGCGGCAACTGGAGCCATCATCGGTGCAATCGCCGGCGGCGGCAAAGGCGCGGCCATCGGCGCTGCGGTCGGCGCGGGCGCAGGCACCGGCGCAGCGGCCATGACCGGCAAAACCGAGGTCGAAATCAAAGCGGAACAGCGTCTGAACTTCAAATTGAAGTCCGCGCTGACGGTGAGGTAAGGGTTTCTTGGAGTGCGGGAGCTTGCTCCCGCCTTGTCATCTCATCGAGTAATGCCGTCGATGGTGCGGCGAGACAAGCGCGGCGTCGAGTGCGATATTCTTTCGCCCCTGCGGGGCTTGGCCCGAGCGCACGCCGTTAGCCCAGGGCTTTCGCCCTGGGCTAGATTCTTTCGCTCCTTCGGAGCTCGACGGCGAACTGGGACGCGCGAAATCGAGATCAACGCGCCGCGTTGGAATTGAGAAATTCCAGCACTTCGGCGGGGTGGCCTTTCGATGCGGCATTCTCCCAGACTTTTTTCACTTTTCCGTCCGGGCCAATCAGGCAGGAGCTGCGCACAATCCCCAGGAAATTTTTCCCCAGAAAACTTTTCATGCGCCGCGCGCCGTATGCCTCGATGACGTGAAACTCCGGGTCGCTGAGCAGAGGGAAATTCAGTTTGTGCTTGGAGCGGAACGTCGTCATCACGTCTTGCGGGTCCGCGCTGCAGCCCACAATCAGCGTGTTCAGCTTATCGAACTTCGCTTTGGCGTCGCGAAACTCGGACGCTTCGTGCGTTCAACCCGGTGTCAGCGCCTTGGGAAAGAAAAACAGCAAAACGCTTTGGCCGCGCATTTCGGAGAGTGAGATCTCCGTCCCGTCGTCCGCAGGCAGGCAGAACTCCGGCGCGGGATCGCCTTCTTTCAAGACGGACATGTATTTCTCCAGTAAAAATAAAATTTAGAATGAAGCCGCGCAAAGCGCAAGCAATTCACGCCGATGTCTCGCGCTTGTGCCAGTATTCGCGCAGCCGGGCGATGCGCTTGCCTGAGAGCGTTAGGAACATCATGCCGCGCAGCTCGACGCGCTGCGGCGGATCGCGGCGCAGGAATTGCGCTTCCCACTCGATGGCGTGCTCCTCGCCGATGGAATATACGGGACGCCAGCGGAAGCGGATGTCCTTCTGATCGGTCATCACCGCCCGCCGCCAGTACGCGCGGATGGCTTCGAGTCCGGCCAGCGGCTCGTTAAACGGATTTTCGTGATACGTCGCATCTTCCGTGAACAGCGAGAGCAGCAGCTCCGCGTCCTGGCGCTCCCACGCGCGACGGTAATCTTCCATGATGCGCCACAGAACAGGATCCGGATTTTCGGGCACGCTACCTCTGCAGGGGCCGGCCTTCGGGACGCCCATTCGTCTCAGGAAAGCAGGCGTTTCAAGATGTCGTTCACGAGCTGCGGATTGGCCTGGCCGCGCGTCGCGCGCATCACCTGGCCGACAAAAAATTTGAACACGCCTTCGTTGCCGGCTTTGTACTTGGCCCCTTGGTCAGGATGCTTTTCCACGATTTCGCGGGCCACGCGCTCGAGTTCCGCGGTGTCGCTGATCTGGCTGAGTCCTTCTTCGCCGATGATTTCGTCCGCCGGGCGGCGAGTCTCGAACATTTTTGCGAAAACTTTCTTGCCACTGGCGCCGGTAATCTGTCCGCTCTCGACGATTTTCACCAGTTGCGCGAGCGCGGCCGGTGAAATGGGACTGTCGGCGATGTCCTTGCCCGCGTCGTTCAGGCGGCGAAGCAGTTCCGTCTGAATCCAGTTGGCGGCGGACTTGGGCGGCGCTCCGGCCTTTACGACTGCTTCGAAATAATCGGCCAGCGCGCGACTCGCAGTGAGCACGCCCGCGTCGTACGCCGTGATCTGGAAATCGCGCAGAAAGCGCGTGCGCTTGGCGTCCGGCAGTTCCGGCATGTTCGACAGGATTTCCGTCTTCCATGCTTCGCTGACGTGCACCGGCAGAAGGTCCGGCTCC
>DASYRO010000046.1:0-3194 GCA_036004385.1 Candidatus Acidiferrales bacterium | reverse complement strand
CGCGTCGCGGCCCGCGTGGGACTGGTGGACGTCGCCCCGAGCCTCCTGGACATAGCCGGCGTCCAGATGCTCGCGCACATGCAGGGTCAGACCTTGGTGCGCACTCTGGGCCGGACCGATCTCCCCGACCGTCCCTCGTTTGCTGAGACCGACTACCCGCGGCGCGCCTTCGGCTGGAGTTCGGTGGCTGCGTTGCGCACGGGGAATTACCTGTACATCCGCGCACCGAAGCCGGAGCTTTATGACCTTGCCGCCGATCCCCAGGCCAGGAAGAACTTGGCGAATACAAATCGCTCCTTACTCGGCCGCCTTGCCGCGCAGGCCGAAAATTTTCGCAAGCGCTCCGCGGGTACAGGGCAGGATACGACTGACGGCTCGCTTGACCCCAAGCTCGCCCAGCAACTGAGCGCCCTCGGATATGTCGCGGGAGGTGGGCGTCCCGCGCCAGCAGGCATGGAAGGAATCGATCCCAAAGACAAGATCGGCGTGGCCAACCTTCTCCATGAGGCTCAACTCGCCGTGGAGGAAGGCAAGGTCGCCTCCGTTCTTCCCCTGTTGGAAAAAGTTGTTGCCACTGACCCGCAGATCTTCATCGCCCAATTGCAGCTGGGCTTGGCCTACTCCCGTCAGAAGAATTATCCCAAAGCGATCGCCGCGCTGCGTGCCGCTACGGAGATCCAGCCCGATACCGCAATGGCGCACTACGAATTGGGTTTGGTTTTGTTCCGCAGCGGGGATTTGAAAACATCTGCAGCTCACTTTGAGATTGCCGCGAACCTGATGCCCAAGTGGGCGGATACGCACTTCTCGTTGGCATCCGTCTGGGCCCGCGATAACCGCGTGGACGATGCCATCGAAAGGCTGAAGCTTACCCTTACTCTGGATGCGGAGCACTACCAAGCCAATCTTTTGCTGGGACGCATTTATCACTTGCAAGGCAAGTCCGCGGAAGCGTTGCCTCCCTTGGAACTCGCCGCGGAGTCCCCGGAAGCCTCAAGTGAAGCCCATGTTTTCCTCGCGGAGGCTTACGAGCGCCTGGGCCGCGCCGAAGACGCCCGTCGCGAACACGCGCGCGCCGCCGCGCTGAAGCGCCCGCCATCGCCGTGACAGCCTCTCTGCGTTCTCTGCGCCTCTGCGTTCTCTGCGTTAATGTTTTGATTTTTTCCGGCGTGATTTCCTGTGGCCTGGGTCACGCGCCTGTCACGAAAAAACTGCTTGTCATCGGCATTGACGGCATGGACCCGCAGCTTCTCGAGCGCTTCACGGCCGAAGGCAAGATGCCCAATTTTTCGGCGCTGGCCGCGCGCGGAAGCTTTACGCGTCTCAGCACCAGCATTCCGCCGCAGAGCCCGGTGGCCTGGTCCAACCTCATCACCGGCATGGACCCCGGCGGCCACGGAATTTTTGATTTCATCCATCGCGAGCCCGCTACGCTGGCGCCATATCTCTCTACTTCCCGCGTCGAGCCGCCCAAACACGTTCTTCCGCTGGGGAGCTGGCGGCTGCCGCTGACGAGCGGCGCCACGGTGCTACTGCGCCACGGGAAATCCTTCTGGGAAATTCTTGACGAGCACGGAGTTCCCGCCGTGATTTACCGCATGCCTGCGAATTTTCCGCCGGTCAAGACGCATGCGCGCACGTTTTCAGGGATGGGCACGCCGGATTTGCTGGGCACTTACGGCACCTTCTCGTATTACACGGACGACCTGTTTGTTGCCGCCGGTCCGGTAAACGGCGGCCACGTTTATCCCGTCAAGATCGAAAATGGCCGCGTGCAGAGCAAGCTCTACGGCCCTTACAACACACTACGCAAAGGCGAGCCGCAGGCTGCGCTGGACTTTACGGTGTTTGTGGATCCCGCTGAGCCCGTCGCGAAAATCGTGCTTCCGGACCAGGAAATTTTTCTTCGCGAAGGCGAATGGAGTCCTTGGGTGCGCGTGGAATTCGAGTTGCTCCCCGTTCTCGCCAGCGTCCGCGGCATCTGCCGCTTTTATCTCAAGGAGACTCATCCTGGCTTCAAGCTGTACGTCTCGCCGGTGAATCTCGATCCTGCTGACCCCGCGCTGCCGCTTTCCACTCCGGCAAACTATTCGCGCGAATTGGACGACGCTCTCGGCCCTTTTCACACGCTGGGCATTGCCGAAGACACGAAAGCGCTTTCCGGCGGCTATCTGAACGATGACGAATATCTTCAGCAGGCGCGGCTGGTGCTCGATGAGCAGCTTCGCGCGTTTGATTACGAACTGGCCCGCTTCCGTTCCGGCATGCTCTTTTTTTATTTCTCCAGCCTCGATTTGAACTCGCACATGTTCTGGCGCACGCTGGAGAAAGACCATCCTGCCGGCGAGGCTGCGCAACAACACGCCAACGTACTCGAACAGTTCTACATCGCGATGGATCTCGCTCTTGGCAAGGCGCTCGCGCGTGTTGACGACCGCACCACGCTGCTCGTTCTCTCCGACCATGGTTTCGCGCCGTACACGCGCTCGTTCAATTTGAACACGTGGCTTCTGCAGAAAGGCTACCTTGCACTCAAACCCGACGCGACTCCCGGCGCAGGTTCCGCCGCGGGAGATTTTTTCAAAGACGTGGACTGGTCACGCACGCGCGCCTACGGGCTGGGCCTGAATGGGCTGTACCTGAATCTGAGCGGCAGGGAAAAGCAGGGCATCGTCCATTCCGGCGCGGAATCGGATGCGCTGCTTGCTGATCTGGTTCGCGAGTTGCTCGCCGTGCGCGACCCGGCATCGTCCGCGCCGGTCATCACGCGCGTGGATCGCGCGACAGAAATTTATTCCGGCCCCTACGTGGCGCAGGCGCCAGAACTCCTCATCGGTTACAATCGAGGCTACCGCGCCGGATGGGGCACCGTGCTCGGCGGAATTTCCGCGGAAGTATTCGAAGATAATCTCGACCCGTGGAGCGGCGACCACTGCATGGACTACACGCTTGTCCCCGGCGTGCTGCTCAGCAACCGCAAGCTGGCCGCCACGGCGCCGTCGCTTCTGGATATTGCGCCGACGATTCTCGGTGAATTCGGAGTCGCCAAGCCTCCGCAGATGAAAGGCGCGTCCGTCTTCGAGAAACGCCCGTAGGACAGGCTTCAGCCTGTCCGCATCAGAGGAATTTGTAGGGGCACAGCATGCTGTGCCCAAAGTTTCAGCGGCATCGGAGAAAGGGAACCCACCCATGTT
>DASYRO010000045.1:0-7737 GCA_036004385.1 Candidatus Acidiferrales bacterium | reverse complement strand
GGCGCAGCATGGCTCCAAATCGCACATGCCGCTGACGTCAGTGCTGCACTCAGTGAAGGCCAATGGGCCTTCCAGCGCGGCGATAATTTCGGAAAGCGATATCCGTTCGGGGTCCCGGGCCAGACTGTATCCGCCCTTGATGCCGCGGTGCGAGATGAGTAACCCGTTCTGCAGCAATTGCTTGAGGAGCTTGGTGACGGTAGGCAGTGGCAAGCGCGCCTCCTCTGCCAGGTCCCGCGCAGTGCGCTGCCGGGGGCGGCTGCGCGCCATGCAACTCATCAGCACCATCCCGTAATCCGTCATTTTGCTGAGCCGGATCATTGCTGTAAATCTCCCCCGGTGCACACCCTGACTGTTGCTGGGAACAGCCAGAATTAGGACCGTTTCAATACTATATTATCGCCGCGTGGTGGATTTGGCAAGCTGAAATTTGTGCTGGAAAACATCCGCAGGGCCCGCACCCGTCAGTATCCTGAAAAATCTTCTGTGCGCAGGTCGTCCGCCGGAACGCCTGCGGCGGTCATCATCTTTCGCATTGCCTCCACCATAACCGGCGGGCCCGCTGCATAGTAGATGGGACCAATCAAGCTCCCCACATTCTTGGCAATCGTTTCCGTCTTGAGATAGCCCGTTTCGCCGTGCCACGGCTGGCTGGATTGGTCCGGTTGCGTCATCGTCGCAATGAGCTTGTACGTCGGCAAAGCGAGATTCTGAAGCTCATGAAGGAAGGCGGCGTCTTCGGGACGGCGATTGGAATAAAAAAGAAAGTAATGCAAGGGCGACCTTTCGATTGCTGCTTGCACGAGCATGCTTCGAAATGGCGTGATGCCGATTCCGCCCGTCAGGAACACGGCAGATCGTGTTCCTGAATGAAGTGTGAGGTCGCCCCACGGCCCATCCAATTTGACTCTGCCGCCCAGCGGCATTCGACCAAGGACTCGTTTGAAAGCGGTGTCGCGCATGCGCGTAGCAAACATCAGGTCATCTTCACTTGGCGCACTCGCGATCGAGAAGGCGCGCGTGTTGCCTTCTGCATCCGTCTCCGGCGGGTTCAGGAGTGTCAGGTCCACCGCCTGGCCCGGCAGGAAGGTGAACCCCGGCGGCTTTTCAAAGTAGAATGCCATTGTGCCCGCGGCAATTTCTTGCCGCTTCTTCAGTGTGATTTGAAATTCCGCCATGCAATCTGCTCCGCGCCTAATTGAGCGTCAGCGTCTTTACCTTAATTGTATCGCCATCGAGATCGCCGGTGACGGTAGCCCGGATGTGGTCCGTTTTCTTGGATTCCTTCAACGCCGTGGCGGCCTTCTTGTTGCCCTCATCGTCGAGCTTCAAGTATTGTCCATCCGCCGTGAGGATACCGAAGCCGCTTCCGGCGCATTGCAGCAGACAGCTCTTGGGGTGCTTGTCCGGGTCCGCCTTCACTTTGTTCAGGCACATGGTGTCAATGAGCGCCACGTTGTTCCAGGATTGTTCTTTGGCGACCGCTGGCAAGGCCAGGGCCATGCCCAGCGCCACGACAAGAATTGACCAAACGAATTTGCTCCTCATCATCTTTCCTCTCGATTGGGAATCGTAGATTCACAAAACCGAATGGCATTCATGCTGCCGTGAAGCGCCGCCATTCTGGCGCTGTCGAAGTCACTGAATCGGCGGCGGCCTCGCGCGCGGCGGTGAGCTGCGCAAGAGCATACGCGGCGACAGCCATTTCCACATCGCGCACGGCGATGTCGTAGAATCCGCCGGCAGTAATCAGGTTGATGGCGATGGCCACCAGCCACGCGCCTGCCACATACGCGCCCAGCCGCGTCCAGCGCGTGAGGATCGCGAGGCCGACGAGCATTTCAATCACGCCTGCGGTGCGCATGAAAGTTGTGCCACTCACCGGCAGCAACTTCTCCGCCGTCGGGCTCAGATACATGCTCCAGTTGGTCAGAATATTGAAGAACTTATCCAGCCCAGCCAAAAACGGGCCCACGCCCAGACCAATTCGCAAAGCCCACCAGGCTGAGTCCAGCCCTTTGCCTAATCGTGCCATCTCGTCCTCCTGCGGGTTTCTCATGAGTTCACTTGGAGTTTCTCCGCATCTGTACAGAGTGCCGAAATGGCGCGCGGTTACATTCTTTTTCTTGTAACCTTTCGGTCCAAATAGACTCTATTAATTGTGTGGCGAAGCAGGGCAGCCGAGAGCGCCACAGAGGAGTTGGAGATGATCGTCGAGCCTGAGGTCCAAGGGGAGGGTCTCGCGGACGAGGAGGTTGTCGCGCGTGTGCTCGCGGGCGAAACGCCGCTCTATGAAATCGTGATGCGGCGCTATAACCAGCGTTTGTACCGCGTGGCTCGCGCAATCCTCGGCACCGACACCGAGGCCGAGGACGTGGTACAGGACGCCTATGTGCGCGCGTATGCGAACCTTCGGCAGTTCGAAGGGCGCGCAAAGTTCTCCACGTGGCTGACGAAAATCGCCGTGTATGAAGCGCTGTCTCGCCGCAAACGTACTGGCCGGCTCGCACCGCTGGATGAGGAGAAGAGACCGTCCGAGGAAACCATGCCGCTAAATCGCCAAGATCCGCTGTCCCCCGAGCGCGCGGCGTACAGCGGCGAACTCCAATCGCTGCTCGAAAGCACCATTGACGCGCTGCCGGAAGATTACCGCACCGTATTCATGATGCGCGAAGTCGAGGAGATGGACACCGCGGAAACGGCGGAAAGCCTCGGCCTCTCCCAAGAAAATGTGAAAGTGCGCGTGCACCGCGCACGCGCTTTGCTCCGCCAGGAACTCTTTTCCCGCGCCGGCGCCGGTTCGTTCGCTGCCTTCCAATTTCCGGCGCCGCGCTGCGACCGCGTTGTTGCCGCCGTCTTCGCTCGCATTGCGCCCAATGCGACCTCCGCCCGCAGGGACGCTTGAAAGACAAGATGCAGAGAGGTAAGCAAATCGTGAAGTCAGAAAAGATGCGGAGCGATGGGTCAGTAGGTCACGAACACGGCGTGGCCGGCCGAGTTTCTGGGATTACTTCTTCTTTTTCGCTGCTTTTTTCGGCGCCGAAGCCGCCGGCTTGACGCCCTGCGTCACCACGGTGGCGTGCGCGCCGGGTAGCTTGAATACTCGCACGCGCGAAATGCGCGCGTTTTGCTTGAGCCCCACACCCATGACGTCCACGTGCAGCAGCGTTTCAATCGGCGATACCCGCCCGCGCACGGACATGGGCACATGCGACGCACCCGCGCGCAGCAGGCGTTCGTCCGGCTCAATCATGCCCAACTCGTCCGCAGCCAGTTCCAACGTTTCGTTATATTCGACGAAGTAACAGGCCTTGCCCAGCTCCCACCACAGGTACTTGTCCTCCGGATTGCGGCGCAACGCCGCCACGGTGATGCGTCCTGCGGGCGTATATTCGCCGCCACCGAAGTCCACGCGGCCGGTGGGATCCACGGCGTACACATTCTTCACGGTGAGGTCCACCGAGTAGCCGTGCACCTGGTGCTTGGGACTGATGATTCCGGTGACGCGCGATGCTGCTTCCTTGCCACTGAGAGGTTCCATGCGGTGCTCTCCTACGCGGCGGTTCTGCGTGCGACGAAGCCGCGCCCACTATAACGCGGGAGCGGGAAGGCGACAAGAAAGTTTGCGCGAAATCGCCCCGATGGTGCGATTCGTTCAGATCGTCTTATCCTTCGAGTAGCAAATCTTATTCAGATTGCATTCCACGCAGCGCGGTTTGCGCGCCACGCATACGCGCCGCCCGTGCCAGATCAACTGGTGTGAAAAGAGAATCCAGCGATCCTTGGGGATGGCCTGCATCAAATCGTTTTCGATTTTCTTGGGGTCGGTGTGCTTGGTCAAATCGAGGCGCCTCGCGAGACGGATCACGTGCGTGTCCACCACCACGCCGGAGGCAATGCCGTACGCGGTGCCGAGCACCACATTGGCCGTTTTGCGCGCCACGCCCGGCAAGGTCAGGATCTCCTCCATGGCTTGCGGAACTTTGCCGCCGAAGTCCTCCACGACTTTCTTGCTCGCGCCCATGATGGATTTTGTTTTGTTGCGGAAAAAGCCCGTCGGGCGGATTTCCTGTTCCAGCTCGCGCGAGTTGGCGTAAGCGAAATCCTTGGGCGTCGGATATTTTTTGAAAAGAACCGGCGTGACCATGTTGACGCGCACGTCGGTGCACTGTGCGGAGAGAATCGTGGAGACCAGTAGTTGAAATGGATTTTCGTGTTTCAGTTCGCACGTGGCCGCGGGATAGGCTTCGTCCAGTTTTTTCAAGATGGCGCGCACGCGCTTCGGGTGTGTGCCAGTTTGTTCCGGCGAGCGTGCGGATTTTGCCGTTTTCGGTTTTGGATTCTTCGTTGGCATGGTTCCTTTGGGCTTTGCGGCGAAAATATATCACACTGTGTAGGGGCGCAGCATGCTGCGCCCCTACACAGTCCTCGCAGCTAGAAAGGCCATTAATTTGCCGAACGACCTTCCGCGATGGCTGAATTTATTTTTCTCTTCGCGGGGAATTTCGGCAAACGTTTTGCCCAGAGGCTCGTATAAAAATATCGGATCGTAACCGAAGCCGCCGCTGCCGCGCGGGGCATCGAGCAGCATACCTTCGACAAAATCAGAAACCACGGCGATCATTGTTCCTGCTTGGGCCAGCGCCTGCACGCAGACGAACCGCGCGCGCCGCGCGTCGCCAGTTTTTCCACACAATTCTTCGAGCAATTTTTTGACGCGGTCGGCGTCGCTCGCGCCCGCCCCGGCGTAGCGCGCTGACTTCGGGCCGGGCGCACCGCCCAGCGCGGGCACGACCAAGCCGGAATCGTCCGCCATCACCGGGAGCGAAATGTGCCGGCTGAAATGCAGCGCTTTGCCCGCGGCGTTTTCGGCAAACGTGGGATAAATTTCTTCGAACGGGGGCAGGGAATCGAACTCGGGAAAAAGCTGCAGCTCTGTGGGATGTCCCGCGGCGAGCGCCTGGTATTCGCGCAGCTTGCCGGGATTCGACGAGGCGACGACCAGCTTAGCGGGGCTTGGCACTGAAATCCATTTGCAGGAGCGCCTGCTGCTGTTCGGTCAGATTGCGAATGCCCGCGGAGGCCAGCGTGAGCAGCCGCTGCAAATCCTCGCCGGAAAACGGATGGCCTTCGGCAGTGGCCTGCACTTCGACGAACTGGCCGCTGCCGGTCATGACCACGTTCATGTCCACTTCGGCGTGGGAATCCTCGTCGTAATTCAGGTCCAGCAGCATCTCGCCGCCCACGATGCCCACGCTGGTGGCCGCGACCGTGTCGCGCAGAGGAATTTTTTTCAGGATGCCCGCGCTGACCAGCCGTTCGAGTCCCAGCGCGAGCGCGATGAACGCACCGGTGATGGACGCGGTGCGCGTGCCGCCGTCGGCCTGGATGACGTCGCAATCAATCCACGCCGTGCGCTCGCCGAATTTTTCCAGGTCAGTGACGGCGCGCAGCGAGCGGCCGATGAGCCGCTGGATTTCCTGCGTGCGTCCAGTCTGACGGCCGCGCGTGGCTTCGCGCGGCGTGCGCCGGTCGGTGGCGCGCGGCAACATGCCGTATTCGCTGGTCACCCAGCCCTTGCCCGCGCCTTTCAGGAACGAGGGGACGCTATCGTCGAGCGTACAAGTACAAATCACGCGCGTGTTGCCCACTTCGATCAGCACGCTGCCTTCGGCCGTGGTCACATAGTCCGGCGTGAGCTTCAGCGCGCGAAGTTGATTGGCGGCGCGTCCGTCGGATCGCAGAACGTCCTCCGTAGCGGGGGCTTTACGCCCCCAAGGCGGCGGGATAAATCCGCCGCTATATCAGCGCGGCAGTTTGACCGCGCCCTCGGCTGCTGTCAACTTTTCGGCCGCGGGCTTTTCGGAAGCGGAAGGCGCACCCGTGGCCGGTGCGCCGAGCGCAAACATGCCGGTCAGGTCGAGATGTCCCGCGAGTGTTTCCGCTTCCTGGCCGTGAATCAGAATTTTCAGCCGCGTGAGGCCGGGCACGTTTGCTTCGAGCGTGCGCGCGATGGAATCCACGGCGCGCTGTTCGCTCAGGATGCCGGAAGGCGTACCCGCGGAAAGTTCGCCCGAAAAATCGGCGATGGCTGTACCGTCCTCTAACACGTAGAACTCAAGCAGCGTGGCGTCGCCGGGCAACGTGCGTTGCACCGGCGCGGGTGGGGAAGTAATCAGCGTGTCCAGGACTTGCTTGGCGCGCTGCACTGCATCCGCAGAAAGCGCCAGATCCACTTCGACCGGAGCCAGCGTGCCCGGCGCATCCGTCGAGGCCCAGAAGATTCTCGCTTTCACCTTGGTGTCGCTGGGCGTGGCGATGGGCGGCTGGAGAACTTCGCGGCGCGCTTGTTCCTCACTCCGCGTGGGACGCGCCAGTTGCAAGACGCGGCCGAGCAGGCCGTGGAAATAGACGGCGCCGCCGACCACTCCCAGAAGCAAAATGACCACGGTGATTTTCATCGCCCGCGACATCAGTTGGCTCCCGATTCGTGCGTCGTCTTGAACGCGGCCACACCGCGCGTGATGGCTTCGGCGAGCGCCGCGGCGGCCGCGTCGAGCGGCTTGCGGTCGGCGACCGCCACGCTGGCCAGTTCCACGGCTACTGCCGGCGCCGTCACCGAACGCAATTGGCGCACCGGAGCGGACTGCGGCACTTCCGGCGAGCCGCGCAATTTTTGCCGGAGTTGCACCTGAATGAATTCCGCGAGCTTGCGGCTTTGCGCGAGATATTTTTGCTGCGCGTCCCGCCAGCGCACGAGTCCTCCGGCAGCTTCGGGAGCCGCTTCCGCGCCGGATTTTGGTGCGCCGGTAGCGGGCAGCGAAAATGCCGTCGCCGTTCCCGTCGCGCCCATAGAAGCGACGTGCAAGCTGATGAACACGGCATTGTGCTCCGCGTTGGCCGTTGCGGCGCGGTCGTCAAACGAAGGGTTCTCGTCGGACTGGCGCGTGAACACGACGCGAAAGCCCTGGCGCTCGAGCTGGTGTTGCACGATCTTGGCCAGCACCAGCGTCACGTCTTTCTCGATAACACCGCTGGCGCCGCGCGCGCCGGGGTCAGTCCCTCCGTGGCCGGGATCGAGCACGACGGTAAACGCCGGCGCCGCCGCGGGGGCTTGCACGGCTGGCGGAGTTGCGGTCTGTGGAGCGGGCGGCGTAGGCGGAGCAGGAGGAGGCGCTTGCTGCGCGAGGCTCGCGCAAGCCATCGCACATACTAGCACCAGCCCTGTCGTGTAGTTGGCCCTCAGCACGGGGAGCAGAATAGCAGAAAAAGTGCACCGTGCTGTACCGCGCTGTACCTCCGGCTTCCAGCCGGCGCAGTTAGGTCAGCGCCGCCTCGATATGACGGCCTGAAGGCCGCTGTTACATGTGCCGTTTGCCGAAGCGGCTGAGCGCGTAGGCCAAGAATCCGGCCAGTATCAGCAGCGTGCCCAGGAAGAGCGCGTCCATGCCGAAGATCTGTTCGTGGTTGGTGCGGAACATCGCGTAACCCAGCAGTATTGTCGGCGGGACGCCGACGAGCACCGCGCCAATCGTCCCACCGGGCACGCGAAACGGCCGCGGCAGATTCGGTTCGCGCACGCGCAGCACAGCGAGCGCGACAAATTCCAGCACGAGGCTCAGCCCGCAGAGCATCACGTCCATGATCACCAGCCGCTCGAAGCCCAGGCCCAGACAGCCGGCCCAGGCGACGGCACAGGCGAGGATGGAAACCCACGGCGCGCGTGTCCGCGGATGC
>DASYRO010000044.1:0-5087 GCA_036004385.1 Candidatus Acidiferrales bacterium | reverse complement strand
CGAAGCGCACTGGCTCTTCGGCATGGAACGCGAGCAAATTGACGTGGTGCTGCACCCGCAGTCCACGGTGCATTCCATGGTGGAATTTGTGGACGGCAGCATCCTCGCGCAACTCGGGCTCACGGACATGCGCGTACCCATCCAATATGCGTTAACCTATCCAGAGAGGCTGGCATCGAACGGATGGAGCTTCGATCTGGCGGCAATGACGCGGCTCGATTTCGGCAAGCCCTCCACGCGGCGGTATCCATGCCTGCGGCTGGCGCGCGAGGCGTTGCGCAAGGGCGGCGCGTATCCATGCGCGCTCAATGCCGCGGATGAGATTGCCGTGGCCGCGTTCTTGGAGCGCAGGCTAAACTTTCCGGGCATCGCGGCCGTAGTAGAAGATGTGCTCGAAAAAATGCCGCGGATGAAATTGACAAGCATGGATCAAGTGCTCGCGGCGGACGCGGAGGCGCGGCGCCTGGCGCAAGACGCCGTGGCGCGGAGAAATTTGCAGGCCACGGCGGCGGGGTAGAAGGCCCAAGTAAGGGATTCTTCGCTTCGCTCAGAATGACAAGGGAAGGAAGTAGAGAGCGTAATGGGCAATATCTTAGGCAATCTGACGACGTACATTATTCCGACGGTGATCGTACTCGGGCTGATGATCCTGGTGCACGAGTGGGGACACTTCGTTGTGGCGCGCGCGTTCGGCGTGCGCGTGGACGTTTTTTCCATCGGCTTCGGCCCGCGCCTGTGGGGACGCAAGCGCGGGGACACTGACTGGCGCATCAGCGCGCTGCCGCTGGGCGGTTACGTCAAGATGGCCGGAGATAATCCGGCCGAAGAACGCGCCGGAGCGCCCGACGAATTTCTCTCCAAGCCGCGCTGGCAGCGGGCCATCATCGCCATGGCCGGGCCGTTCATGAATATCCTGACGACCGTGCTCATCTTCTACGGCCTGTTCGTGGCGGTCGGCGAAGGGCACTTCCGGTATTACGACCAGCCCGCGGAAATCGCGGCGGTGGCGCGCAAGTCCGCCGCGGAAAATTCCGGCATCCGCGCCGGCGACCGCATCGTGGACATCAACGGAGTACCCGTGGGCACATGGGGCGACGCCATCAAGCGCATGAGCGTTCTGTTGCCCCAAAACGACCTCTCCGTAAAATTCGAGCGCGACGGCAGCAACTTCATGGTGGACGTGAAATCCAAGGCCCCGCTGGACCTCGGAGATGCGTTGGGCTATCCGCGCGACCCGGTGATTATAGGCGAACTTTCTCCGGGCATGCCCGCCGCCGCATCAGGCATGCGCGAGGGCGATGAAATCGTGGCCATCAACGGCACGCCCATCCTGAGCTGGCCGCAGTGCGTCAACGCCATCCGCAATTCGCAAGGACAAATGCTGGAATTTGATTTGCGGCGTGGCGGCGAGCCTCTGCAGATTTCTGTCAAGCCGGTGCTGGCCCGCAGCGGTTCGGCGTGGCAGGTGGGGATGACCCCGCGGCTCGACCTGGTCTATACGCGACTCGGTCCGGTTGAGGCAGTGAGTGTGTCCATTGAGCGCACCAGAGATTATGGAGTGCTCATCGTGGGCATCGTGGGCCAGTTGCTCACCGGCAAGGTTGCGCTGCGCGAAATGTCCAGCATCATCGGAATTTCCCGGGAGGCCGGACAGGCCGCCAAGCGCGGCCCGGCGGAACTGATCGGCTTCATGGCCGCTATCAGCCTGAACCTGGGCATACTGAATCTTCTGCCCATCCCCATTCTCGACGGCGGGCATGTGTTCATGCTGGCCATTGAAGGCATCCGCCGGCGCGATTTGAGTCTTGCGGTGAAGGAACGTTTTGTGCAAGTGGGCATGGTCTTCCTGTTGGTGGTATTCGCCATCGTCATGTACAATGACGTGCTGAAACTCCTGCCGCATCGCTGAGGAAAACGGCCGCATGAGACACCCTATGCTAGCGCCTCGCCGAGTAACGCGCCCGGTGCGCGTCGGAGGCCTGACCATCGGCGGCGACGCACCCGTCGCCATCCAGTCCATGACCAAGACGGATACGCGCGACGTGGACGCCACGCTGCGGCAGATCGAGCAGATGGAAGCCGTGGGCTGCGAAGTGATCCGCATGGCCGTGCCCGATGCGGAAGCCGCCGCCGCGGTCACCGAAATCCGCAAGCGCACAAAAGCCGTGCTCGTCGCGGACATCCACTTTCAATTTCGCCTGGCGCTGGCCGTGCTCGACTCCGGCATTGATAAGCTGCGCCTCAATCCGGGGAATATCGGTGACGCGGACAAAGTCCGCCAGGTAGTGAAGAAGGCGCAGGCCTGCAACGTACCCATCCGCATCGGCGTGAACGCCGGGTCGCTGGAGCGGCACCTGCTCGAAAAATACGGCTATCCCACGCCGGAAGGCATGTGCGAAAGCGCGCTCTTCCACATCAAGATTCTGGAAGAATTCGATTTCCGCGACATCATCATTTCGCTGAAGGCCTCCAGCGTGAACATGACCGTGGCCGCCTACCGGCTGCTGGCCAAGCAGGTTGATTATCCCTTCCACCTCGGCATCACCGAAGCGGGCACGCAGTTTTCCGGCACCATCAAGTCCTCTATCGGGCTGGGCATGCTGCTGGCCGAAGGCATCGGCGACACAATTCGCGTTTCGCTGGCCGCCGATCCCTGCGAAGAAGTCCGCGTGGGCTACGACATCCTGAAGTCGCTGGAAATCCGCGCGCGCGGGCCGATGATTATCGCCTGTCCCACGTGCGGCCGTTTGGAAGTGGACCTCTTCAAAATTGTCGGCGAAATCGAGCAGCAGACCGCGCATATCCAGGAGCCGATTTCCGTGGCCGTAATGGGCTGCGCGGTGAATGGGCCGGGCGAAGCGAAAGTGGCCGACCTCGGCGTGGCCTGCGGGCGCGGCAACGGCGTGCTCTATCGCGATGGACACGCGTTCCGCCGCGTGCCGGAAGAAGCCATCGTGCCTGAACTCATCAAAGAAATTGAAGCCTACATCGCCGACCGCAAGGCCGGGCGTCCCACAGAGCCCGCGGAAAAGTTGGAGCTTCCTGAAAACTCCAGCATCGTTACGCTGGCCCCGAGCAGCGCCACGGATTGAGATGTATCGCCGGGCTTTAGCCCGGCATTTGTCCAGGGAACGGAACATGGCTCTCGCACAACGCCGCATCTCCTCCGGGGAACGCATCAACGCCAATAAAGAGTATGGCCGCTTGCGGGCGGAGCTCGGCCGGCGCGGCATCCGCGTCACTCGTCAGCGGCGCGTGTTACTGCGCGTGATGGAAACAGCGAAGCGGCACTTGGACGCCGACGAGTTGTTGAGCCGCGCGAAAAAAATTGACCCGCGCATTGACCGCGTCACTGTGTACCGCACGATTGACCTGCTGAAGCGCCACGGCCTGATTGACGAGCTCGACTTGCTGCATCTGCGCGGCCATCGCCACTTCTACGAAAGCCACGCGCAGCGCGACCACATCCACATCGCTTGCCTGCGCTGCGGCAAAGTCCGCGAAATCGAAAGCCGCCTCTACGAGCGCCTGAAGCGCCAAATCGAACGCGACCTGCACATGAAAATCACCGTCAGCCGCACGGAAATCGGCGGCTACTGCGACGCCTGCCGGCAAGAGGAATGAAGTAAGCAAGGAAAGGGTAAGGAAGTCGCGATTTCGTGACCTCCCGGCCTCCCGCGCACTTAATTTCCCGGCCCCGCTACAGAATTTCCCACAAAGGTTCACGCAGGGCTTTTCCGGTCCGGCACTGGGCCAATCTCCACGGCCCGGTCGCTCTCTAGTTGCAATACATTTGCAATCCACCTGCAACAATTTTGCAATTTGTCTTGACAGCGGGGAGCCGAGCGAGTAGGATAGCCGCGGTTTTCGTGTTGCAACTGTGTTGCAACTGGCCGCCGCCAGATGCCCGTCGGAAAGGATCCTGCCGTGCCCCGTGGTTACCTGCGATTCCTCTGCCTGCTGCTCCTGTTCCTGCTCTGCACTGAAATTTCTGTTGCCGTTCCCAGCGTCACTTTGCGAGGCCGCATCGTGGACGCTTCCGGCGCGGTAATTCCGCGCGCGTCCATCTCCATTTTTGGCGCCGCGGGCGCACCCGTGGCCAGCACGACGACGAATGCGCAAGGGAAGTTCTCGGTCGAAAGTCTTTCGGCGGGCCGCTACGAGCTGGTCGCCGCGCGGTCCGGATTTGAAAACGCGTCGGTGGCCGTGGACGCCACGTCCGGCGAGCCAGCGGAAATTCTGCTCACGTTACGCGTGGGATTGGTGACCAGCTCGGTCACCGTGACCGCGAGCCGCGGCCTGCCGGAGGACGCCGCGAGCACGCCGCACGGATTGAGCCTGGTGGACGCGGGCGAGCGCTGGAGGCGTCCGGCGATGATTCTGCCGCAAGTGATGCGCGAAGAACCGGGGGTGCACGTGCAGCAGACCAGCGCGCACCAGGGCGCCGTGCTCATCCGAGGGCTGACTGGCCAGCAGGTGCTGCACCTGATTGACGGCGTGCGCTTCAACAACTCTACGTTCCGCCCGGGGCCGAATCAATATCTGGCCACGGTGGATCCCGGCTTCGCCGAGCGCATGGAAGTTTCGCGCGGGCCCAATGCCATGCAATACGGCAGCGACAGTCTTGGCGGGACGCTGAACTTGCTGCCGCCGCGGCCGCTGGCGATGGCCACGCGCGCGCAGTTTCATGGAGAAGTTTCGCCGTTCTTCCGCAGCACGGACCTGGCCGGCGGCACCAGCCTGCGGCTTTCGTACGGTACAGACAAATGGCATTTGCTCGGCGGCGGGGCCTACCGGCGCGGACAAGACCTGCGCGCCGGACAGGGCGGTGATTCCCACGCGGCAGTGACGCGCTTTCTGGGGCTTTCGTCGCACGTGCTGGGCGACCGGCTGCAAGACACCGCCTTCACGCAGTGGGCCGGGTATCTTCGCTTCTTCGCAAACCTGGGGCAAAATCAAGCGCTGACGCTCACTTATCACCGGGGCGAACAACTCGGCGGACGGCGCTACGACCAGTTGAACGGGGGCAACGGCAACCTGATAAATTCCTTTGACCCGCAGATGCTGGATTTCGTCTACGGGCGATA
>DASYRO010000043.1:0-9366 GCA_036004385.1 Candidatus Acidiferrales bacterium | reverse complement strand
CGTTATCCAGCACCACGTAACCGTGCAGCGCGAAGAAGAGATGCGACATTCCGGTGATGGCCGTGAAGCGGTTGGCCGAGCCGCTTACCTGGCTGGCCACATCCGCGCCGGTGAATTCCAGCGGATAAGCCCACACCACGGCGGGCCGCCGCTCGCCCTGCTTGTAATCCGGCGGCAGATACATCGTGAAGCTCAGCTCCACGCCGTCGGCGCGTTTGTATTTGACCAACTCCTTCTTGATGGCGCGGAGTTGCGGCGTTGGGTCGGCGAATTTCGTCAGCGCCTGCGGCTGGCTGCTGCCGGCGGTACGAACGAAATAGTTGGGCGGCTCGGTGGGCGATTCGTGGCGCGTCAGGAATTTCGATCCGTCGGGCGCGAGCCACGTCACCACGTTTTCGTAGCTGGTCTTGTCGCATTGCCAGAGGCGCTCGGATTGCAGCGTTTTCGTGTTGAACTTGTCGAGAAACGGCCGGTCGCCTTCGGGCGACGCGCCATCGCCGTCGAGGAAAATGAAATCGCCGCTTTGCAGCATAGCGGAATATCCGCTGGGCAGCGTGCGCGCCAGCGGCGTGCCCGGATTTTTGTAACGCTCCGACGTACTCATGTCCCAGACGAGGCGCGGCTTGGCGCTTGGCTCCTGCGGGTTGAAGGCCCACGTGCGAATCCAGTTGCGCGCGCGGTCAAATTCGCGGTAGAGCGCGAGTGTGCCGCTTTCACCGAACAAAAATCCCTGGAAGCGGTGCTCGGTGCGGATGAATTCTGCAGGCTCGGCCTGTTTGCCGATGCGGAAAATCATCGTCTTGTCGCGCTGCGGAACTTTCTTGCGCGGGTCTCCGTCATCGAGAGCCTCCACCCACCCGAGCGTAGCCGGTTCGATGCTCATCCAGCCGACGCTGCGCGGGCCGGTCTGCACGCCGCCGAGCGGAATATTTTCCGCCAGCGGCTGGCTGGCGATGTGCTGCACTTTTTTGCCCGCGCGGTCCCACACTTCCACTTCCGTGGGAAACGATTGATGCGGCCGTTGGTAGCTGTAGGGCCGGTGGCGCCACGTGACCAGCAGATATTGCCCGCCCGGAGCCGGATTCACTCCCGCATAAACCGCGGGTTTGCCCACCGGCGTCACCTTTCCCGTGACGCTATCCACCAGCGCGATTTGCGACGTGGCGTAGTAATCAAAGACGTCTTCGTCGTACGGATTCTGCAGCATGTCCTCAAAGGTCGGCGCGGGCGCAGCCTTGCCGTAGTTTTCTTGCACGTTCGGCCCCAGGGGAATTTCCGCTCTGGCCGGCGGCTTGCCGCGGCCCGCGGGCACCTGCAGCACGACCAGCGTGCGGCTGTCATTCGTCCACGCAAAGGGGCCGGCTATGGCCGCGTTCAATTTCACGCCGGGAACCGGTTTCAGCGCTGCCGATGAGGTGTCGCCAATTAAAAGTTCGATTCCGTTCGCCGAGGTGTTCGTGCTGGCGAAGTGCTTTCCGTCCGGCGACCAGACAGGCGGGCTTAACTTCGCGCCGGGCGGCACGCTGATTGTTTTCTCCGCGCCGGTGGCGAGCGATTTCAGGGTGAGATTCTTCACGCGCAGCGGGTTGTGCGGGCCATTGGTTGCGGGGACAATGCGCACGCCGGCCAGGCGCAGGAACGGCTGAGCCAGCTCGGCAATGGGCGGATAGCGGAGCGGCTCATAGAGGATGCCGTGGTCGCGCGCGGAGTTCAGCGTCATGGTCATCGGCGCCGGCGCGTCCAGCACGTCCAGCACTTCCTTCGGCGGTCGCTGATACCGAACCACGCCTTGCGTCCCTTGCGCCTCGGCAGGGAGCACCACGCAAAGCAGCAGCGCCATCGCTGCCATCGCCTTCCAATTCCGTACGGATGATTTCGTGGATCTCATCTTCATCGCAGGACACCCCCGTTTTCGCCTGCGCATTCTACTGCACTTGGAAGGAAAAGAGGAACGAGGAAAGAGGAATGAGGAGAAAAACTTTGCTCATGCTGGGCACTGGTCACCCACCACTGCCCCAAGGCTTTTACCGCTTAATGGTCAGCGCGTAAATCTTGGCTTCGAGGAATAGATCGAACAGCACGGGATCGAGTTCGGAATCCTTCACGGAGAAGCGCAGAATGTCCAGCGCCTTTTCCACGGGCACGGCGCGCTTGTATGGCCGGTCGGACGCGGAGAGCGCGTCGAAGATGTCGCAGATGGTCATCATTTTGCTCTGCAAGGGAATTTCCGGTTCTTTGAGCTTGTAGGGATAGCCGCGGCCGTTCAGCTTTTCGTGGTGTGCGCGGGCAATCAGCGGAATATTCTTGATTTCCTTGGTCCACGGAATCTGCGTCAGGAAATTAAACGTGTGAATCACATGCGATTCGATTTCCTGGCGCTCGGAATCGTCCAGGCTGCCTTTGGGGATGGAAAGCAGGCGTACTTCATCGGGGTTCAGGAAATCGTGTTCGATGCCAAGGGGGTCGGTGTAGCGCTTCGCGGCGATGTCCAGCAGGCGCTCGAATTTCCCCTGCGGCAGCACGGTGGGCTCATTGACTTGCAGGATGAATTGCATGTATTCGTCGAGTTCCGCGAGTTGCCGCTTGTATTCTTCATCGAGTGAATTGACCTGGGCCAGCGCTTCTTCGCGGCTCTTTTCCAGCAGGTAGGAGAGCTTCTGCCGGGAGATGCGCGCTTCGAGTTCTTTGCGGATGTAGTCGAAGCGCTGTTTCACCAGGTCGAGCTGCATGGGATAGAGCTTACGCGCCTTCACCAGCACCTGTTCGCGCACGCCGACCTTGCCGAAATCGTGCAGCAGGGCGGCGTAGCGCACTTCCTTCATCTGCTCGCGGGTGAAGTTGACGCCGGCATACGGCCCGGTCGTCGCGCGGTCCACCTTTTCCGCCAAGCCCACGGTCAGAGTGGACACGCGGAAGGAATGGCCGGACGTAGTCGGGTCGCGCTGCTCGATGGCCGTGACCGCCGCCTTCACGAAACCCTCGAACAGCGTCTCGATGTCTTCGTACAGTTTGCTGTTTTCGTAGGCCACGGCGGCCTGCGAACCGAGGGACAGCGCCAGGCGGACGTCGTGCCCGGTAAACGGCTCGACCTGCTCTTCGAATGCCTCGGGCTTGCGGATCATCGCGCGGAAATCCTGCTTGGCGTTGATGAGCTGCAGCACGCCGAGGACTTCGCCCTTTGCATTTTTCATGGGCAGGGTGAGCATGGAGCGCGTTTTGTAGCCGGAGTCCTGGTCAATTTTCGGATTGAACTGGTAAGGCCGGTCGGACGGAATGGCGTAGGCGTCAGGCAGGTTGATGACTTCGCCGTGCAGCGCGACGTAGCCGGCCATGGACTTTTCCGTGATGGGCATGGTGAATTCGGCGAAGGGGAACTGCGCGGTATCGTTCTGCGTGATTTTGAAGCGCAGGCGCCGCTCGGTCTCACTTAGCTGCTCGACGAGGTAGAGGGAACCGGCGTCTGCGCCGGTCACTTCGCGGGTTTTTTGAAGGATGAGCGTGAGCAGCGTGTTGATATCGCGCGTGGAGCTGAGCGCCACGCCGATCTGGTTCAGCTCGTCCATCTCGCGCTGCGTGCGCTCCAGGTTTTCGCGCACTTCGCGCTCGCGAATGGCCAGATCAATATTTTCGAACGCGGCTTCGACGGCGCGTTTGACCACGGCCGCGGGCGCCTTCTGCCGCACATAGGCGAAAATTCCCTCACCGGCGTCTTCGTTCTGTTCGAACAGCTTGCCTGCGTCGTCCACCAGTCCGATCAGGCGCACGTTGAACTCTGTACGCACAACTTCGCGGAGCGCCTGCACGTTGTCTTTTTCCAGGTCGCCCACCAACACCACGGGCTGGTCGTCCGTCGGGACAGTAATGCCCTTGCCGTCCGCGACGCATACTTCTCGCAGCGTATAGCTTTCCCGCAGCGGTTCGACAATCTTCGCTGCGGGCGAGCGTTCGAGATACCAGATTTGATGGTCCTTCGGCATAGTCCGGAGAGGGCCGCGGCAGGGGGAGTATAGCCTATCCGTCTTCGGCGCGAAAGCGAGGTAGGAGTGCACGCGGCTACTGCGGCAGGCCGATGCGCCGGCGCAGCGCGTCTAGGCGCGCGGTGTTTTCGAGGATTTTGTAATGCCCAAGGACCTGCCCGATCATCCGGAGGATTCCTCTCCAGTCCGTTTGCATCTTATGCACCGCGTCGCAGGCAAGTCAACGCAAGCGCGGCTAGATCTGCAGGACTGCTGTACCGCGAATTGCGCCGCGCTTGTGCTCTTGCAGCGCGGTATTGGCTTCGCTAAGGGGATACAGCTTGATTTCCGTGCGCACGGGAATTTCGGCGGCGATGCGCAGAAAATCTTCGCCGTCGCGGCGCGTGTTGTTGGCCACGCTGCGGAGCACGCGTTCGTCGTAAATCAGCGGATACTCGATTTGCGGAATCGGCGTCGAATGGATTCCGCCCATCACCACCGAGCCGCCTTTCTTTAGCACTTTAAGCGCGTCGATTACCAGTTGACCCGCCGGTGCGAAAATGATTGCCGCGTCGAGCGTTGACGGTGCCTTCTGAGCCGACGTGCCGGCCCATTCCGCGCCCAACTCGCGAGCATGCTCCTGATGCTGCGCATCCCGCGTGAATGCGAATACCCGCAGTCCCCAGTGACGCGCCACTTGGATGGCTATCATCGCCGCGGCGCCGAATCCGTACATGCCCAGCGTCTGCCCTGCCTGCAGCGCGCACGTTCGCAAGCAGCGAAAACCGATAATTCCCGCGCACAGCAGCGGCGCGGCCTCCAGGTCGCCGAAGCCCTCGGGAATCGGATAGACGAACGCCTCCGGCGCAACGACGTACTCCGCGTAGCCGCCGTCGGCCGTCCATCCGGTGAACGCCGCGGTATCGCACAGGTTTTCGCGGCCCGTGCGGCAGAATTCGCACGCGCCGCAGGTGCGGTGCAGCCAGGGCACACCGACACGTCCGCCAACGGCGGACAGCCGTCCGGCGTTTGGACCAAGCTTTTCCACAATGCCGACGGCCTGATGGCCGGGAATGACCGGAGACTTGCGCGGCGCGAGTTCGCCTTCGACGACGTGCAGGTCCGTGCGGCAGACGCCGCAGGCGCGCACGCTCACGAGCACTTCGTCTCCCTTCGGCGCGGGCGTGGGCGTATCCGCAAATTCCAGCGGATTTTTTTCCAGCGGTGCGGGACTTCGCAGCAGGCAGGCTTTCATTTCGTGTATATGTAGCGGCGAGTTCCGTCGGTTGGAACTCGGCACGTATCGCGGGCCGAAATGCCGGGTTCCAAACACCGGAACCCAGCGCTACAAGAGCCAAAAGCTACGGCATGAAGAAACTGCGCGGCTCGATTTTGACGAAGCGCCAGTCGGCGTCACCCTGCACCAAGTCCATTTGAAGTTGCCCGGTCTTGCGCTTTTGCTGCGCCGGCGCCGCCTTCAGCGAATAGACCATCTCCGCGTCCACGAGGGCCTGCGCGGTGGCCGGCTTGTCGGGGCCCGCGGGCCCGCGCACCTGCACGTTGGCCGCGCGGAAGAACAGCCGCAACTCGGAGGTCGAGTCCATCAGGCTGGTGATTTGGTCTTCAAAACCGGCGTAGGCGGAGAGGCCGTTGGGATCCACCGCGCGCATCACGCCACTGGTCTGTTTGCTCTCGAAAGCCAGCCGCAAATCTTCCACTTGGCGGCGCACTGTACGTTCCGCCGCGGCGGCATCCCACTCGCCCGCCGGCTGAGCGGCCGGCTTTCCGGCTGCGCTCTTCTGGTCGCAGCCCTTCTGTTGCATGGCAGGGGCCAGGAGCAACGCGCCGAGCAGCAGGGAAGCGCCGGAGGGGAAAATTCTCGAGTGCGTCGAAAGCATGTCTCACCTCTCCCAAAAAGGTCTTCCGCAAGGGACATTTCGAGTGTAGGCACATTCCCAGTGGACTGCAAGGAATTCGCAGCTGCCTGCCGTAGCGCCGGCATCTTGCCGTCTTCCCACACGAACGGCAAAAGGCAAGGCGGGAGCAAGCTCCCGCACTCCAAGTGGCGGCCTAACTGCGTGCAGGTTAAAGGCTTGCTTTGGCAAGGCGTATTTGTTAGCCTTGCGCGCAGTTACGGCTTATCCGCGCTCGTAATTTCGGCGAATGGCGTTGCTGCGAGTGGGCAAGGCGAAGCGCCGCAGGGTCGACTACAGGGGAGGCGTCCATGGGTGATCGAAAACTTCCGGTTTGGGACATTGGCGTTGGTGCGCTTGTGGCAGTGCTGGTTTTCGCTGCGTTCTTTGTGCACTGGAGCCCGCTGGATTCCATGGAACTCAAGATGTACGACCTGCGCGCGAAGTTCCGCACCGCGAAGCCCGCCAGCAACGACATCGTAATCGTCGCCGTGGATGAAGCCTCCCTGCAACAACTCGGCGCCTGGCCGTGGCCGCGCTCCTACATGGCCACGCTGGTGGATCGTCTCTCCGAAGCGGGCGCGAAAGTGATCGCGCTCGACCTGCTCTACAAGGACGCGGAAGTCAATCCCGGCCTCGACCGCGTGCGCGACCTGCGCAAGCAATTCCAGGGCGCGCAGAAACAGATTGTGTTCGGAAAAGAAGCCCAGAGCGAGCGCGCACAATCCGCGCAGCTCTTCAAGGCGCTCGACGATATTTTCGACAAATCCATCAAGGAACTCGACAACGACCAGCGCCTGGCTGACTCCATCGCGCTTTCCAGCAACACGGTCCTGGCCATGAACTTCGGCCTGCCCGGCCCGCCGCTCGGCCGTCCGGAACAGGGTCCGCCGGAGAGCATCGTGAAGAATGCGCTGCCGGGAGCGACCGAAGGCGGACTGAAAGGCAGCGCGCTCGAGGCCACACAAATCGTTCCTCCGATTGGAGTCTTCGCCAAGGAGTCCAAGGCCATCGGCTTTATCAACTGGCTGCCGGGACTAGATGGAACCATCCGCGATCAAAACCTGGTGGTGCTGTACGACGGCAAAGTCTATCCCTCGTTTCCGCTGCAGATCGCGCGCGCGTTTCTGAATCTGGATCTGGGTGAAGTCGTCCTCAAGCCCGGCGCGGTGCAGATTGGCACGCGGCAGATTCCCACCAATGCACAATACGCCATGCTGGTGAATTACTACGGCGGAGTGAAGACGTTCCCACATTTCAGCTTCGTGGATATCGCCGCGGATCCGCCCAAGGTCGCCCCGGAAAGCTTGAAGAACAAAATTGTGCTGGTCGGCTTCACGGCGACGGGCCTGGGCGAGCAGCGCGCCACGGCCGTGTCGGATACCCTGCCTGCGGTGGAATACATTGCCAACGTGGTGCAAAACGTGCTCGACGGCCGATTCATCGTGCGCCCAGCGTGGGCTCCGAAGGTCGAGCTGGGCGCGATGATTCTGTTTGCGCTGTTCGTGATACTGGGCATCCCGCTGCTGTCCGCGGGCACCAGCGCCATTATCGCCGCCGCGTTCTTGCTGATCTTCGGTGCAGGGTCGTTCTGGATGTTCAGTTCGAAGGGCTACTGGATCCAGGTGTTCTATCCTTCGATCATGCTCGTGCTGGGCTATGTGGTGGTCGTTTCCAAGCGCTACCTGGTCACCGAAAAAGCCAAGGAAGTGCTGGAAACGGAATCTGTGGAAACCACCAAGATGCTCGGCCTTTCCTTCCAGGGCCAGGGCATGCTGGACATGGCCTGGGAGAAATTCCGCCGCGTGCCCGTTGACTCCGGCATGAAGGACACTCTCTACAATCTGGCACTGGACTTTGAGCGCAAGCGGCAGTTCAACAAGGCTGTCGCCGTGTACGAGCACATAGCCTCCACCGACAAAAACTTCAAGGATATCGCCGAGCGCATGCCCAAGCTGCGCGCCGTCGGCGAAACCATCATGTTGGGCACTGCCGGACTGAAACGCGGCGGCGTCGAAGCCACCATCATGGCCGGCGGGCCGGAAGTGAAGACCACTCTGGGCCGCTACGAAGTGATCAGGGAACTCGGCAAGGGTGCCATGGGCACCGTCTTTCTCGGCAAAGACCCCAAGATTAACCGCCAGGTGGCCATCAAGACCTTGCGCTTCGACGACGAAGACCTCGACCCCGAAGACAAGAAGGCGCTGCGCGAGCGCTTCTTCCGTGAAGCGGAGTCCGCCGGGCGGCTGACGCACCCCAACATCGTCAACATCTTTGACGCGGGCGAGGATCAGGACATCAACTTCATCGCCATGGAATTGCTCGATGGCTACGACCTGAAAGAGTGGTGCGGCCACGGGAAAATGCGCCCGCTCAAGGAAGTCCTCGATACGGTGGCAAGAGTTGCGGACGGGCTCGATTACGCGCACGAGCAGGGCATCGTGCACCGCGACATCAAGCCCGCCAACATCATGATGCTCAAGAACGGCGTGGTGAAAATCACCGACTTCGGCATCGCGCGCATCACCGACCAGTCGAAGACCGCTACCGGCACGGTGATGGGCACTCCGAGTTACATGTCGCCCGAGCAACTGGCCGGCAAAAAGGTGGACGGCCGCTCGGACTTGTTCTCACTGGGCGTGGCGCTGTACGAATTTCTGACCGGGGAGAAGCCTTTCACCGGTGAGTCCGTGGCCACGCTGGTCTATCAGATCAGCAGCGCGCCGCATGCATCGCCGAAGACCATCAATCACGAGCTCCCGGATGCGGTTGAGGCGATCATTGACCGGGCGTTGCAAAAGGATCCCGCGCTGCGCTACCAGCGCGCGTCGGAGATGGCCGCGGATCTTCGCGCGGCGACGGCCAAGCTCTCGGCCGCGGCTCAGGCCGATTAGTTCGAGGGACCCAGCCTTGCGTATCCAAGTGGGGGCGCGCACCGATGTGGGGCGCGTCCGCAGCAACAACGAAGACAGCTACAAGCTGGTTCCGGAGCTGAACCTGTTCGTTCTCTCCGACGGCATGGGCGGCGAAGCCCACGGCGAAGTGGCCAGCAGCCTCGCGGTGGAGGCCATCGCCGCGCATTGCTCGGAATCCACCCAGAAACCGGATTTGCCCTACCTGGTTGAGCCGCGCCAGGACGTCGCCGACAAAACCAATCGCCTGGCCAGCGCCGTGGAACTCGCCAACAAGATGATTTATGAGTCCGCGCAGAAGCATCCCGCGCAACGCGGCATGGGCGCCACCGTGGTCGCCATTTGGATTAACGACCAACGGCTCAGCGTGGCCCACGTGGGCGACAGCCGCGTCTACCTGCTGCGCGCCGGCGACTTCCAGCAGGTGACCGAAGACCATTCCCTCGTCGCCGAACAGGTGCGCCGCGGCATCCTCACTAAGGAACAGGCCGAGTCCTCAGACATGCAGAGCGTGCTGATCCGCGCCCTGGGCATCGAGCCCGATGTACAGGTGGACACAGACGAGCATTTGCTGATGGAAGGGGA
>DASYRO010000042.1:0-7725 GCA_036004385.1 Candidatus Acidiferrales bacterium | reverse complement strand
TATACGGGAATGCTTTTCTGGGCGCTGGTCTCGACGATGTTTCTGCTACGCGGTTTGCGCAGCGCCAAGGGGTCAAACTGGGTCGCGTACGGCATTACCGCGGCACTGGGCGCTTATACGCACTTGACGATGGTCTTTGTGGTGGTGAGTCACGCCGCCATTTGCGCGTGGCTGCTGCTTTTCCCGGCGAAGAAAGGAAGCTTTCGCCTGCGCAATTGGAAGCAGCCGGCGGCGGGAATCGGTCTTTCCGGACTACTGACGCTGTTGCTGTACGCGCCGGTGCTGTTGCAGGTGCAGCAGTTTTTTAACAAGCCGTCGAAGCTGGAAAAAGTATCCACCCCGGCGTGGGCGTTTTGGGAAACGCTGCGCGGATTGAGCGCCGGTCTGAGCGCGGGTGTCGGAGCAGGTCTGCTGGTGGCAGGAGCGCTTTTCGCCGCGGGGCTGTGGAGTTTTTGGCGGCAGGAGCGAGTGGTTGCCGCGTTATTCGTTGTGCCCGGGCTGGCCACGCTAAGCGGAGCGCTGCTGGCGCGCGGCACGATGTATCCGCGATTTTATTTTTACTTGCTGGGATTCGGCGTGCTCATTCTGGTGCGCGGCGCCATGGCATCTGCTGCGGCGCTGGTGGAGAGTATGAGTAAAGCGCCGGACAAGCGCGCGAAGGGCATGGCGTGGGGCACAGCGCTCGTCGCGTTGATGATCGTCGCATCCGGCGTCTCGCTGGTACGGAACTACCGGTATCCGAAGCAGGACTTTACCGGCGCGATGCGCTTTGTGGATGCACAGCGTAACCAAAACGAACCAGTTCTTACGGCGGGGCAGGCCAGCTTTCCCTATTTGGTATACTACGGCCGAAATTGGCAGAGCGTGGAAAGCGTTGAGCAACTGGAGAGCGTACGCGGGCGCGGCCAGCGCGTGTGGCTGCTGTACACGTTTCCTATCTATGTTGAACACTCGTCACCGGAACTCATGGCCGCGATTCGGCGCGATTGCACGACAAAAGATGTCTTTCCGGGCACCATCGGCGGCGGAGACATCGTCGTGTGCAGAATAGAAGCGAGGCGATGAAGCTGATTATTCAAATTCCGTGCTTCAACGAGGCGCAAACGCTGCCGTCCACGGTGGCGACGCTCCCGCGGAAGATTCGCGGCGTGGACGAAATCGAATACCTCGTCGTGGATGACGGCAGCAGCGACGGCACGCCGGAGGTCGCACAGCGCTGCGGCGTGCATCACGTGATCTGCCTGCCGCACCACATGGGACTGGCCGCCGCGTTCGTGGCCGGATTGGAAGCGAGCGTCCGTTTAGGCGCAGACGTGATTGTGAACACGGACGCGGACAACCAGTATCAGTCCGAAGACATTCCGCGGCTGCTGGAGCCGATTCTGGCGGGACGAGCGGAACTCGTGGTGGGCGACCGCGGCGTCGCAGCTCTGCCGGAATTTTCACCACTGAAGCGGCGATTGCAGCGCATGGGAAGCTGGGTGATTTCGCAGGCCGCGGGAGTGCGCACGCCGGACGCAACCAGCGGATTCCGCGCCATTACGCGCGAAGCGGCGCTGCGCACGATGGTGTTGAGCGAATACTCCTACACGTTGGAAACGCTGATCCAGGCCGGTGCGCGGCGCATGGCCATCGAATCCGTGCCGATCAAGACGAATCCGAAGACGCGGCCTTCGCGGCTGATGCGCGGCATCCCGCAGTACATCCGGAAATCGGGCGGGACGATCCTGCGCGCGTACACGATGTACCGGCCGCTGCGCGCGTTTACCATCGTGGGCGCGATTCTGATCGTGCTGGGCACGCTGCCGGGAATCCGCTTCCTGTATCTGAAAGCCATCGGGCAAGGCGTGGGGCACGTGCAGTCGCTGATCCTGGGAGCCATCCTGTTGCTGCTGGGGTTTCAGGTTCTGCTGGTGGGAGTGGCGGCGGATCTGATCGGATTCAACCGCAAAATTCTGGAAGAGCTGCTGTACCGCGTGCGTCGGCTGGAGATCAGCGCTCCCGGCGCCTCTGAAGCCAGCGAGGCTCCCGCATACAAAACCGTAGAAACTCCGAAATGACGACACAACGAAAATGGGCCATGGCGCTGCTCCGGTTGATGGGCAGCGCCGTCGTGCTGACGCTGCTGTTTCTGCTGCTCCCGCGCGAGCGCCTGTGGGAAGCCATCCGGCAGTTGACGCCCGGCGTGTGGCTGGCCGTGCTTGCGTCGTACATGCTGCTGCACCTGCTGGGCATCACCAAGTGGTGGACCATGGTCAATCTGGCGAAGGGCGGGATGCCGTTCCTGGGCGCGGTGCGCTGCTACTACGCGGGACTTTTCGGGAGCATCTACCTGCCGTCCATCGTGGGCGGAGACGTGGTACGCACGGGATTGGGGCTAAAGCTGGTGCGCTCGAAAATCGGGCTTGTGCTGGGCAGCTTGATGGACCGCATACAGGATCTGCTGGCGCTGACCATCGTAGCGGGCGTCGGCGCGCTGCTGCTGCCGCAGGCGTTGGACGCGCAGAGCCGGAAAATCTTTTTATTCCTGGCGGCGGCGTTTGTGGCCGGATGCGCGGCGCTCGCCGCGCTGCTAGCGGTGCTGCCGGCACGGCGATTCTCGTACCGCATCCGGAGAAAAATCGTGCGCGTGAGGCAGGCCATGCGCGCGGTGTCGCGGCGGCCGCAACTCATGCTGCTCTCGCTGTCGTTCGGCATCATGCTGCAGATCGGCTTGACGTTCCTGAACGCGTGGCTGGCGGACGCGTGCGGGCTGCACATCTCCTGGACGGTATGGCTGTTCGTGTGGCCGCTATCGAAAATCGCGGCGATGATGCCCATCAGCCAGGGCGGCATCGGCGTGCGTGAAGCTGCGCTTGTGGCTCTTCTCGCGCCGTTCGGTGCGCCGGCGGCACTGGCGTTTGCCGCAGGACTCGTCTTCCAGACCATCATTATCAGCGGAGGATTGCTGAGCGGGCTGGTGGCGCTGGTGCTCGGGCGCGGGTCGTTGTTGCCGGCGAATTCGGCGGCGGAAGTAGCGCACAACCAATGAAATCAGAAGTCAGAAATCATGGGAATGAGGGACGCGTGAGCACGGAGAGAACAGCTTCGGGAATGTGGAAGCCGGGCACGCATTTGCTGGATGAGTTGCGACGCCCGCAGAGCGCAACCGACGGCTATCGCGGAGAAAAGCAGCACGTCGTGATTCTGGGCGCGGGGCCGGCGGGCGTAGGGGCGGCGTTCCAACTGCAACGTACCGGGCTCGCGCAGGCCACCGTGCTCGAACAGGGCAACACGGTCGGCGGAATGGCGGGCAGCTTCAACTTGGATGGCGTCTTTTGCGACCACGGAAGCCACCGGCTGCATCCGGCCGTGGATCCGGCGGTGCTGCGGGATCTGGAAGCGTTGCTCGGAGAAGACCTGCGGCTGCGCGTGCGGCACGGGCGCATCCGTCTGCAAGGCCGCTGGATTCATTTTCCGCTGAAGCCCGTGGACCTTCTGCTGCGCTTGCCGAAAAAATTCGCGTTCGGCGTGACTGGGGATTTGCTGCGGAAAGTGTTGCCGCGGGGAACCGAAGGCCCTGAAACATTTGCATCCGTGCTGGAGCGCGGGCTGGGGCGCACGATTTGCCAGGAGTTCTATTTTCCGTACGCGCGAAAACTGTGGGGCGTCGCGCCGGAAGAGTTGGCGCCGACGACGGCGAAGCGCCGCGTATCCGGAAGTTCTATCGGGAAAATGATCGGCAAGATTCTGAATCAAGTGCCCGGGCTGAAGCCGCCGCGCGCGGGGAAATTTTTCTATCCGCGGCGCGGATACGGACATTTTTCGGAATGCCTGGCGGAAGCGGCACAGAAAGCGGGCGCGGAAATCGTGTTTGGCGCGCGGGTGACGTCGCTAGAGCGCGATGGCAACCGCGTGACAGCGGTACGTTATGTAAAGGATGGTGTGGAACACGTGCTGCCGACGAAGCATGTCTGGTCCACGCTGCCGGTCACGCTTCTGATGCGGCTGATGCAGCCTCCGGCGCCGGCGGAAGTGATCGAGGCCGCCAACGGCCTGTGTTACCGGGGGATGGTGCTCATCTACCTGGTGCTGGAGCAAGACCGCTTCAGCGGGTTCGATGCGTATTACTTTCCGGAAGAATCCATGCCCGTCTCGCGCATGTCCGAGCCGAAGAATTTTTTTGGGAACGTGGAGCCGCGCGGCACGACGGTGTTGTGTGCGGAATTGCCGTGCGACCCGGGCGAGCCCAACTGGGAGCTGAGCGACGCGGAGCTGGGCAAGAAATTGTGTGCGTGGCTGGAGGCGAGCGGGTTGCCCGTGCGTGCGCCCATCCGGCGCGTAGTTACGCGGCGCGTGCGTCAGGCATACCCGGTCTATCGCCAGGGATACGAGGAGCCGCTGCAGCGCATGGATGCATGGCTCCAAGGACTCGAAGGGCTGCTGCATTACGGACGGCAAGCCCTGTTTGCGCACGACAACACGCACCACGCGCTGTACATGGCGTATGCTGCCGTGGATTGTTTCGCGCCCGACGGCACATTCGACGAAGATCGCTGGGCCATGTACCGCAAAGTGTTTGAGACGCACGTG
Source organism: Candidatus Acidiferrales bacterium (assembly GCA_036004385.1). Lineage (GTDB taxonomy): Bacteria > Acidobacteriota > Terriglobia > Acidiferrales > UBA7541 > JACQDE01. The sequence continues at coordinate 3,153 of DASYRO010000042.1, read as the reverse complement.
GTGGAGGACTGAGAACGCGTGAGACGGACGAGGAATGCGTCGGCATGAGCGCGCGGGGAATCCAGGTGCGGCTATTCCTGACGTGCTGGCTGGTGTATGCGCTGCACTTTTCGGTGTTCGTGACGCGGGAAACGTATCTGATGATGAGCGTCGCGGAGCGCGGCACGGCGCGCCTGGATGAATACGCCGGCTTGCACTCCGATTTGCAGGAAGTTCGCGGGCACGTGTACCTGCTGAATAACCCGGGCGTGTCGCTGGCCGCGGCGCCGCTCTACTGGGCAGCGCTGCCCATCATGAACCGCATTGCGCCGGTGCGCCCGGCGAGGCCGTTTGAACAAGTCAGCGTCGAGACGAAAGAGCAACGCACGCTGCGCATTAAGTTTCTGAGGCTGGCGACAGCGCGCGGGCTGGACGTGCGCCTGGCCGCCGCGGCTGGATTTTCCGCCGTGTTCTTTATGGCCCCGCTGGCGGCAGCGAGCGTCGTGCTGATGTGGCGGCTGTTCGGTTACATGGGATTTTCCGAAAAAATGAAGCTCTGGCTCGCGCTGCTCTATGCGTTCGGCACGCCGATTTTTTTTCGCGCGGCAACGTTGAGCCTAAACCTGCTGGTCACCCTGCTCGGCCTGGCGGCCTTGGTGCTGCTCTGGTGGCCGGCGGGGACGCACGCCGAACGCGAAAAGTGGCGCTACATCCTGGCGGGATTTTTGTGCGGCTACGCGGTGCTGACGGATTATTCCGGCGCGGTCACTGCCGCGGCGCTGGGGCTCTACGCGTTCGCGCTGCAGTGGCAGAAAAAATCGCTGTGGCCGGGATTCAAATTCTCAATGTGGTATCTGGCGGGGGCGGCGGCGCCCGTGCTCTACCTTCTCTACTGGCAGTGGGCGTGTTACGGAAATCCGTGGCTGCCCGGTCAATTCTATCTGCCGAAAGAATTATTGAAGGGATTGTACGAAACCGAAGTGGGAATCGGCCCGCCCAAGGCGAGCATCACCTGGGCGTTGCTGTTCGATCCGTTGTACGGGCTGCTGGTGTTTGCGCCGGTGTTTGCGCTGGCGCTCTACCATTTCGCGCTGCTGCGCAGAGGAGAAAGCCGCCTGCCGAAACACGTGACGATTTTCACGTGGGCGTTTTTTGCGGCGATGATGCTGTTTCTTTCCTGCATCTACTACACGATGCGCCACCAGTGGGTGGATGGTGTGCGCTATATCGTGCCGGTAGTGCCGTTTCTGTTCTTGCTGGTGGCGGAGGTGACGGCGCGTATCCCGCGAGCGGTGGCGTGGACGGTTGGCATTCTCGCGGTAGTGGAGATGTGGTGCCTGGCGATGGTGCGCGAATACCCGCTGGAGTGTATCCGGCGAGTGTTCATCACCGGCCCGGAGTTGCCCTGGCTGACCACGCTGATTAAAACCGCAGCGCAGTACGCGCCGAGCCTTGAAAATGGCGCGTCGCCCTTCGGATTGTTTCTGGCTACAGGCCTGGTCATCTGGGCCATGTGGAAAGCGCGCGCGCCGTGGGAGAAGATGGACGAAGGGAGCTCGTTATCTAGATGAACGCACAGCGAACCAACGTCGGTCCAGCGCTGACGGTGGACGTGGTCATTCCCGTGCTCAACGAAGCGCACGTGCTGGCCAAGAGCGTCGCCACTGTGCGGGAATTTCTGCGCGCGAATCTGCCGTGCCAGTGGCGCGTGGTGGTGGTGGATAACGGCTCCACGGACGGCACGGACCGCGTCGCGCAGGAACTGACGCAGCAGCACAGCGATGTTGCCTTTGTGCACCTCGACCAGCGCGGCCGCGGGCGCGCGCTGCGCGTGGCGTGGATGCAGAGCACGGCGGACATCGTCAGCTACATGGATGTGGATTTGTCCACGGAACTCGCGGCCTTGCCTCGCGCGGTGAAGGCGCTCACCGAAGAAGGCTACGACATCGCCATCGGCTCGCGGCTGCTGCGCGAATCGCAGACGAAACGCTCGTTCAAACGGGAATTCATTTCGCAAGCGTATAACCTGTTCGTGAAAATTATGCTGGCGACGAAATTCAGCGACGCGCAGTGCGGGTTCAAGGTGCTGACGCGGGAAGTGGTCGAAAAAATTGTGCCGCAGATCAAGGACCAGTCGTGGTTCTTCGATACCGAAATGCTGGTGCTCGCCGAGCGTCAGGGATACGGCATCAAGGACCTGCCCGTGAAATGGGACGAGGACGACGACAGCCGCGTGAAAATTGTGAAGACCGCGTGGGACGACATTAAAGGCGTCTTCCGGCTGCGACGGCTGCTGTGGAGCAGCGAGTTTGCGAAGGCGGCGGTGGTGAATGGAAAGAGGGTGTAGAGATCCGGGTGGATCTACTGACCTGTCCTCTTGAGCCCTGAAAGGGCGTTAGAGTGTAGCCCCGGGCGCCAGCCCGGGGTCATAAACGGCCGAGCGAAGCGCGCCCAACTCTGCCGAAGGCGCGTTTTCCTCCTGGCGCGGAGCGCCAAGGGTGTTCTTTCCGGAGAGAACGCTAAAGAATCAGAAAAGAGAGATTCCTCGCTTCGCTTGGCATGACGAAGGATGAAAACAAAGCGGCGTTAAGCGCCGCACTCCAAAGCAGATCCTTCGCTGCGCTCAGGATGACAACGAGCGGGTCAGAAGGCGCGGTCGGCGATGCGCACAGCGTTGGCCATGAGGGAGAACGTAATATTTTTGGCGGGGAGGAAGGGGAAAGTCGCGCCGTCCACAAGAAACAGATTGGGGAATTCGTGGCTCTGGCAGGTTTCGGATGTAGTGTGGCGGCCCGGCGTGCGTGACATCGGCAACGTGCCCGCGTAGTGCACGCTCGCGCCCATGGGACGCACGTGCAACATCCCCGGCGGCACAACGCAGCCCAGATGCAACAGCGCGCGGCGGACGGTATTGATGGCGTTGCGCAAGCGATGCACTTCGGCGGGCTCTGGCGAATAGTTAATGACGAGGCGCGAGTCCTGCGCGTCTTTTTCCATAGCGAGTGAAACAAAATTTCCCTGGCGGCGCGTGTCGTGCAGGTTCACGTTCACGATGCCCAGCGCGGCGTGCATGTTGTTGACGAGAAACGCGGCGGTGCGCAGGTCGCACGGCAGATTCGCGGCGATGGGATGCAGCATGGCCGTCTTCAGCGTGGTGATTTGTCCGTGGACGTA
>DASYRO010000041.1:0-4941 GCA_036004385.1 Candidatus Acidiferrales bacterium | reverse complement strand
GCCGTGCTGCTGGGCGAGTACGCGGAAATCAAAGAAGGCGACGTGGTCAAGCGGACGAACACCATTATGTCCGTGCCGGTAGGCGACGCGCTGATCGGGCGTGTGCTGAACCCCATGGGCCAGCCGCTGGACGACCGCGGGCCCATCGTCACCGAGAGCCGCAATGCGCTGGAGCGCCTGGCGCCCGGCGTCGTGGAACGGCAACCTGTGCGCGAGCCTTTGCAAACCGGCTTGAAGGCCATTGATTCGATGATCCCCATCGGGCGCGGCCAGCGCGAGCTGATTATCGGCGACCGGCAGACCGGCAAGACTGCGATCATCCTGGACACCATCATCAACCAGAAGGGCCAGGACATGATCTGCATCTACTGCGCGATCGGCCAGAAGCGCTCGACGATCGCGCAAGTAATCAAGGCCCTCACAGACGCCGGTGCCATGGACTACACCATCGTGGTGGCCGCGTCGGCTAGCGAGCCGGCGTCCATGCAATACATTGCGCCGTATGCGGCATGCGCCATGGGTGAATATTTCCGCGATACAAAGCGGCATGCGGTTTGCTTCTACGATGACCTTTCCAAGCACGCGCAGTCCTATCGCGAAATCTCACTACTGTTGCGCAGGCCGCCGGGGCGCGAGGCGTTTCCGGGCGACGTGTTCTTTCTGCACTCGCGCTTGCTGGAGCGCGCGGCCAAACTGAACGACGAGAACGGCGGAGGCTCGCTGACGGCTCTGCCGGTGATTGAAACGCAGGCCGGCGACGTCTCCGCATATATTCCCACGAACGTCATCTCGATTACCGACGGGCAGATCTATCTGGAGTCGGATTTGTTTAATGCGGGCATCCGGCCGGGCTTGAACGTGGGCATCTCCGTGAGCCGCGTGGGCGGCAACGCGCAGATCAAAGCGATGCGGCAGGTGGCCGGTCCACTCCGCCTGGAACTGGCGCAGTACCGGGCACTGGCGGCGTTCGCGCAGTTCGGATCCGAACTGGACAAGGCCACGCAGGCGCAACTGGCGCGCGGCGAACGCCTGACCGAAGTGATGAAGCAGGACCAGTTCGTGCCGTTGCCAGTGGAAAAACAGGTGCTGATTATTTTCGCCGGCACGAACGGATATCTCGACTCGGTTCCGGTTTCGGAATGCCGGCGATACGAGCAGGAACTCTTCAGCTTCGCGGACACGAATCACGGCGCCATGCTCAAAGCGCTGCGCGAGAAGAAGCAGATCAACGACGAGATCCGCGCGCAGATGACCAAGGCGCTCGACGAATTCAAGGAGCGGTTCACGGCGAGCGCCGCAGCGGCTGCGGCAAGCTAGCGTGGACTGAAGCAGGCGTGTGGCCTGAACTCGGCGGCGAGAGGAGGGCCAAATGGACAAAAGTTGGATTGATTTACTTCTGAACGGGCTGCCGTTTTTCCTTCTGGTAGTCTTCTGGTTTTTCATGATGCGGCAGATGAAGGGCGGCAAGTGGAATACATGGCAGAAGAATGCGGACCGGCAGACAGAGCTTATGGAACTCCAGATCCAGACTCTGAAAGAGACGAATGAACTGCTTCGCAAGTTGATCGCGAACCGATAAGAAATGCCAACTCTCATCGATTTTCGGAGGCGCATTCGCAGCGTGAAGAATACGCAACAAATCACGCGCGCGATGAAGTTCGTTGCGGCGGCCAAGCTGCGGCGATCGCAAGAGGCGGTGTTTGCGGCGCGGCCCTATGCCCGAGCCATCCGGCAAGTGCTGCAATCGGCGATGGCGCGCATCGAAGAGCCGCAGCACCCGCTGTTGGCCCGCCGCCCCGAAGAACGCATCCTGCTTCTGCTGGCGAGCGGCGATAAGGGCCTCTGCGGCGCTTTCAATACGAATGTCATACGAAAAGGTTTGGAGTTTGGGCTCGAGCACGCCGGGAAAAAGCTTGGCATTGTGGCCGCAGGGAAAAAAGGCCGCGACGCGCTGCGCAAGCGAAGATTCAACTTAATCGCGGAGTACGTCAGCGTTTCCGCGCGACCGGACTTTTCGCACGCGAAGGAGATCAGCGGGAAAATCATTGCCGCGTACAGCGCGGAAGAAGTGGACGCAGTCTACGCGATTTACAACGAGTTCAAGAGCGTGCTCGCGCAGCGGCTGATTGCGGAAAAATTACTCCCCATCGACGAGGGTGAATTGCAAAAGCCCGCGCCCGCCACGCTCGTGGATTACATCTACGAGCAGCCGGCCGGGGAGATTCTGAATTCCCTGCTGCCGCGGCACATCGAAGCCCAGGTATTTCGCATTCTGCTGGAATCGGCGGCGGCGGAAAATGCTGCGCGCATGACGGCGATGGACTCGGCGACAAACAACGCCGCCGAGCTGATTGAGTCCATTACCCTGCACATGAACAAGGTGCGGCAAGCGTCCATCACGCGAGAAATTATTGAGATTGTGAGCGGAGCGGCGTCCACGGCGTAACTTCTGCGCAAGAGAATTTCGACTTCACGAGGAGCAAGGAGAGGGCCATGGCCCAAGAAAAGGTCAACACCGGACACGTGGTGCAGGTCATCGGGCCGGTGGTGGACGTGCAATTCGAGGAAGGCAAGCTGCCGCCGATTTTCAACGCGGTGCGGATTACCAGCGAAGGATTCAAGATGGCGGAACCGCTGGACATCGTCACCGAAGTCCAGCAGCACCTGGGCGAATCGCGCGTTCGCTGCGTTTCGATGAAGCCGACGGAAGGCGTAGTGCGCGGCATGAAGGCGATCGACCTGGGTGGACCCATCACCGTGCCGGTCGGCCGTGCGACACTGGGGCGCGTGATGAACGTGCTGGGCGAGCCGGTGGACAAGCTGGGACCCGTGAAAACCGAGACGCGATATCCCATTCACCGGCAGGCACCATCGCTGGAAGACCAGTCTACGACACTGGAGATGTTCGAGACCGGCATCAAGGTGCTGGACCTGATCGAGCCGTATTTGAAAGGCGGCAAGATCGGACTCTTCGGCGGCGCCGGAGTGGGCAAAACGGTCATCATTATGGAATTGATTCACAACGTCGCAATGAAGCACGGCGGCGTTTCTGTGTTTTCCGGCGTGGGCGAGCGGACGCGTGAAGGCAACGACCTGTGGCTGGAATTCCAGGAATCAGGCGTGATCGATCAGAAAAACCCGGAGAAGTCTCGCGCGGCGCTGATTTATGGGCAGATGACAGAACCGCCTGGTGCGCGCCTCCGCGTGGGTTTGACCGGGCTGACCGTGGCGGAGTATTTCCGCGACGAAGAAGGCCTGGATGTGCTGCTCTTCATTGACAATATATTCCGGTTCGTCCAGGCGGGCTCGGAAGTTTCCGCGCTGCTGGGCCGCATGCCGTCGGCCGTGGGCTACCAGCCCAACTTGAACACGGAGATCGGCGAGTTGCAGGAGCGCATCACGTCCACCAAGCGAGGCTCGATAACCTCCGTGCAGGCGATTTATGTGCCCGCGGACGACTACACGGACCCGGCTCCGGCGGCGACGTTCACGCATCTGGACGCAACGACAAACCTGAGCCGCGACCTTGTCGCACTGGGCATTTATCCTTCGGTGGATCCGCTGGCCAGCTATTCGCGCATCCTGGACCCGCGCATCGTCGGGCAGGAACACTACACTGTCGCGCGCGCCGTCAAGTCTGTGCTGCAGCGATACAAGGATTTGCAAGACATCATCGCCATCCTGGGTATCGAAGAGCTCTCCGATGAGGACAAACTGATCGTCGCTCGCGCGCGCAAGATCCAAAGGTTCCTCTCCCAGCCCTTCTTCGTGGCGGAACAATTCACCGGATACCAGGGCCGCTACGTGAAAGTGGAAGACACCATCAAGGGCTTCAAGGAAATCGTCGAAGGAAAGTATGACGAAATACCGGAACAGGCGTTCTACATGAAGGGGACGATCGAGGAAGTGCTGGAGGCGGCCGAGAAGATGTCGGCCATGGCATAGCGAATGCTCCCGACCTCCATCGCGCTGCTGGTGGTCACGCCCGAGCGGCAACTGCTGCAGGAGACCGTGGACTCCATCCAACTTCCCGGGAAGAACGGGTACCTTGGCATCTTGCCGGGTCATGCGCCACTCATCACCGAACTGGGCTACGGCGAGCTGAGCTACCAGCAAGGCAAGGAAGTGCGCTTCATGACGATCATGGGCGGATACGCGGAAGTCCTCGGCGACCGCGTGACCGTGCTCGCGGAAGTCGCGGAACGCGCCGAGGAGATTGACGTGGACCGCGCTCGCGCAGCGAAAGAACGTGCCGAAAAATTACTGTCCAGAACCGGAGACAAAGATGTGGACTGGGACGCGGCCACTCTCGCGCTGCGCCGCGCTCTTATCCGCCTGCAAACCGCTACCAAAGGCGGCGCCGTCGCGGCGATGGAAGAACACCATGGCGCGCCGTAACCCGGCTAGGCCGCAGTGCAGTCCGTTCAATCCCTATATGCTGTCAGAACGGTTGAACATTCCGCTGAACCCGCAGCGGTCCGGCGAAGTTTAATTGAGACCGGCGCCGCGAATCATCACCCCGGCAACGTGCAGATCCGAGCGCAGGAGAACCAGGTCTGCGTCTGCGCCGGGAGCGAGAACTCCTTTGGTCAGTTCGAGACCCAGCAGCGTGGCGGGATTAAGGGTAAGCATGCGGATCGCGTCGGCAAGAGGCACGCCGAGCGCGACGATGTTGCGCAGGGCGCGGTCGAGCGTGAGCGTGCTTCCAGCGAGTCGGCCCTGCGCGTTGCGGCAAACGCCGCCCGCGACCGTGACTTCGAACGTGCCAAGGCGATAGTTGCCGTCAGGCATGCCGGCGGCGGACGTAGCGTCGCTGACGAGGACGACGCGCGCTGCTCCCTTTGCCGCGAGCAGCAGGCGCATGGCGGCGGGATCCACGTGAACGCCGTCGGCAATGAGCTCAGCGCTAACTTCGGATGAAGTGAGCACGGCGCCGAGCAC
>DASYRO010000040.1:0-12160 GCA_036004385.1 Candidatus Acidiferrales bacterium | reverse complement strand
CGGACTGGATATCGAAATCCGCAAGGGCGAATACTGCGCCATCATGGGCCCTTCCGGCTCCGGAAAATCCACGCTCATGAACCTGATTGGCTGCCTGGACACTCCTAGCAGCGGGAAATACTGGCTCGCCGGCCGCCTGGTCAGCGAACTCGATGACGACGAGCTGGCGTACATCCGCAACAAGGAAATCGGTTTCGTCTTCCAGACGTTCAATCTTCTCCCTCGCGCCACGGCGCTGCACAATGTCGAGCTGCCGCTGATTTACAACGGCACGCCCGCCGAAGAGCGCGTCGAACGCGCCAAGCGCGCGCTGGGCATCGTGGACCTCACCGACCGCATGCTGCACAAGCCCAACGAACTCAGCGGCGGCCAGCGAGCCAGTATTTCCCGCTGCTGGGAGTGTCCAGGCAGCCAATCAGGTTCATGAGCGTGGATTTTCCGGAGCCGGAGGGGCCCATGATGGCGCAGTATTCGCCCTTGCGGATCTCGATATCCAGTCCGCGCAGGGCGTGGACCTGCTCCGCGCCCATTTCGTACGTCTTCCACAGGCCTTCGGTGACGATTACGCGGCCGTTGTCCACGAAATCCTGGCGGAAAGATTCCACTGTTGCTTCGGTATCCACAGGCATTCCTGCTCCTTGTCCCTTAGACGCGCACTAACTCTTTTGGTCTTCTCCGGTGCCCGGAGCCTTGTTATCTACTTTCACCGGAGCGCCATGCTTGAGCGTGCGCAGGGCTTTGTAGCTGCCGGTGACGATTTCCTCGCCTTCCTTCAGCCCTTCGGTGACTTCGATGTCGGTGACGCCAGTGATGCCCGTCTGAACGGCCTTGAAGACGGCCTTGCCTTTTTCGATGACGAACACGCCCTGGATTTCTTCCTTCTTGGGGTCGCCGCCCTTTTCCGAGGGCTTGGCGGCGGCCAGGGCCACGTTGGTGACGCCTTTCTTGCTGGCTTCTTTCTGCGCGTCCTCCAGGTCCTTGCGCGTGCGCACGGCCAGCGCCTGCATGGGAATGGAGAGCACCGCTTTGCGCTCCGCGGTTTTGATCTTCGCGGTGGTGGATAGCCCCGGACGGACGTTCATCGGCGGCTCCAGCAGCGTGACGATCACTTTGAAGTCCTTGGCTTCCTGCGAGCCGGTGGTGGTCTGCGTGGTAGCCAGGCCGGAAGTGCGCAACACGGCCTGCGTGCCTACTTCCGTCACCCGGGCCTTGAAGACTTTTCCGGGGGCGGCGTCAATGGTGACGTCGGCGTCCTGTCCGGATTTCACGTTGACGATGTCCGTTTCGTCTACTTTCACTTCGGCGGTGACCGTGGACATATCCGCGATGGTCATCAGGTAGCTGCCCGGAGAATTCTGAATGCCCATGACCACGTTTTCGCCGACGCGCACGGCGATGTAGGTGACCACGCCGTCAATGGGGGCCACATAGGTCGTCTTGCGCAGCACGTCTTTGGTGCGCGTGAGCACGGCCCTCATCTGTTGGCTGCTGGAGCGGGAGCGCTCCATTTCCGCGCGATTCTGCTGCAAGCGCGCCTGGGTGGCGTCCACGGCGGCGACAGAGCTCTCGTAAACCGCTTTCTTGGAATCGTATTCCTGCTTGGAGATCAACTCGCCTTCGTAGAGCTGCTTGGCGCGCTCCCAGTCAGCTTTGGCGCGGTCGAGATCGGCTTTGCGCTGATTGAGCTCCGCCTGCGTGGAGCGGAAATTGGCCTCGGCGGATTTGATGGCCGCCTCAGAAGCCTCGATGGATGCGGTTTGTGCGGTCACGTCAGCCGTAGCCTGAATATTTTCGAGACGCAGCAACAGGTCGCCCTTCTTCACGCGGTCGCCTTCCTTCACCACAAGGTCCACCACTTTGCCGAAGCCTTCGCCGCCGACGTTGGCGTAGGTCTTGGGCTTGATTTCGCCGGAGGCAGTCACCAGCGAGGTGAGGTCCGCCTTGGCCACCTTGCCGGTCTGCACCATGACCACGTCTTTGTTGGCCTGCTTCACGCTGATGGCGACGACAATGCCGATCACCAGCAGCGCGCCTACCCCGATTAGAATCTTCTTCCACTTCTTCATAGTAATGACACCCTTCCTGCCTGCAGATTTCCAGACCGACCTGTCCCTTCACCAAGATACATACGCCGCGGGCAGCCAAAATGTTTCCGGGAGTTTCTTTCGGTGAGGACGCGCCGGCGACGCCGTCCGGCCGGACAAGGCGGCTGTTTCGCCTCTTATTCTCCCCTGCGACTTCCCTGCGGAAAGTATTCTACCGTGGCTTTTGAGGAATTGGAAGCGCGCTCTTGGCTAGGTATTGACGCAATTTGGCAGGAGATTGTGACGTCCCTGCCGTTCAGGGGGGTCGGTGCTTCAGCTCGGACAAAACAAGTACCTTCCACGAATTGTGTTTTCTTGCAGGGGCACAAGCCCCTGCAAGAAAATAAAGAGAGAAAGGTACCTTCCGATGACGGAGCTAAAGCTCCGTCCCCCTAAGACCCAAGAACCAAATTGAGTCACCACTCTAGCCTGCGGTGGGCGCTTGCTCGCAGTTGATGGCCCAAGGTATTCCGAACTGATCCACCAGGACGCCAAAGCGGACGGACCAGAAGGTTTTCTGCAGGGGCATTTGCACTGCGCCGTTTTCCGCAAGCGCGTGAAATATCCGCTCCGCGTCCACAGGGTCATCAATGCCAAGCAGCACGACGAAACCCTTGGGTTGTTCATAATGCTCGGGAATAGGATCCGCGCCCATCAATAGGTTATCGCCTACGGTGAGAGTCGCATGGCAGATCTTCTCGCGCCATCGCGGTGGCACTTGGTTTGCCATGGGCGAATTGCCATAGGTGAGCAGGGTGACGATTTTTCCGCCAAAGCATCGTTCATAAAACTTGAACGCGGCCTCGCATTGCCCGCCAAAAGATAGATTGGGAGTGAATCGCATGGTGTGCTCCTCGAAATTGCCCGCAGCGTAATTGCCACGGGGTGGCCCCGTGAGTCAAGCGTCTTCATAGGTTGAGGCAACCCGGGTCCAGCCCACGAATTCTAAGCAGGTTAGCAACGGGGCTGGGTGTCAAATGGACAAGCGGAACGCACGTTTTTGAAGGTTGACCGCCCCTGTCGAGGGGGATACAATTCCGAATTCAGGAAGCGATCGAGGTATGCAAATGAAGTGCACTATTCGTGTCTTTACGGTTGCCCTTATAACCGCCGGGCTGGCCTTCCCTGCGCTCTTGCTGGCCCAGGAACAACAGAGCAAACCACGGAGCAAAGCGGAGCAGAAAAAATCCGAACGCGCACTCCTCAAGGAAATCGACACTCCGTATAAAGAGTGGCTACAGAAAGAAGTGGTCTATATCATCACTGATGAAGAGCGGGCCGCCTTTCTCCGCTTGAGTACGAACGAAGAGCGCGAACAATTCATCGAACAGTTCTGGCTGCGCCGCGACCCCACGCCGGACACCATCGAGAACGAATACAAGGAAGAGCACTACCGGCGTATCGCCTACGCCAACGAGCGCTTCGCTTCCGGCGTGCCCGGTTGGAAGACGGACCGCGGGCGCATCTACATCGCCTGGGGCCCGCCGGACGAAATCGAATCGCATCCCACCGGCGGCGCGTACGTGCGCCCAGTGGATGAGGGCGGCGGCGAAACTTCGACCTATTCGTTTGAGAAGTGGCGCTACCGGTATCTGGAAGGCATCGGCACGGACGTGAACCTGGAATTCGTGGACCAGTCCGGTTCCAATGAGTACAAAATTTCCATCGACCCCGCCGATAAGGACGCGCTGTTGATGATTCCCGGCGCGGGCCTGACCGACATGGAAGCCATGGGCGTGGCCTCCAAGGCCGACCGCTTCACCAACCCCGACGGCACGCGCCTGGGGCGCGCGATGGGCGTTGCTGACCCGACACGCCACAACATGTTCGACAAGCTCGACCTCATGGCCAAAATCTTCCGGCCGCCTGCCGTGAAGTTCAAGGATCTGGAAGAAGTGGTCAATTTCCGGCTAATACGAAATCAAATCCATTTCGAATACCGCTTCGACTATCTGCGCATTACCGGCGATACCGTGCTGGTGCCCATCACCGTGCAGATTCCCAATCACGAAATGACCTACAAGGCGACGGAAGGCGTGCACTCCGCAGCGCTCAATATTTATGCGCGCATCACCACCATGACCGGGCGCATCGTGCACACGTTCGAAGACGTGGTGAACCGCGACTTTCCGGAATCGCTGCTGCAGGCCTCGTTGAAGGGGCTTTCCGTGTACCAGAAAGCCGTGCCGCTGCGTCCCGGGCTGTACAAGCTGGATCTGGTGATCAAGGACGTGAACAGCGGCAACGTCGGCGTAATCAATTCCGCGCTGCGCGTGCCGCGGTATGAAGAAAACCAGCTCGCCGCCAGCACGCTCATCCTCGCCGACCAGATCGAGCGCGTGCCCGCGCGGCAAATCGGCATGGGACAGTTCGTCATTGGCGCATCCAAGGTGCGGCCGCGAATGGACTCCACCTTCCGCCAGGACGACCGCATGGGCATTTATCTTCAGATCTATAACCTGGGCATTGACGAGACCACGCATAAATCGTTGGCAGCGATCGAGTACCGCATCCGCCAGGGGGATAAGGAAGTCGTCAAGCAAACGGAAACTTCCGATCAGCTCCAGCAGGGCGGCGAACAACTGACCCTGGAGAAAATGATCTCGCTGGCGAGTCTGGCGCCCGGCAAATACAAGATCGAGGTGCAGGTCACCGACAACGTGCGCGCCACAGCTTGCGCCATCGCGGCTCAGGCGGCGGCAGCGAAAGAAAAAGAAACAGCGTGCAAGAAGACGATTAGTCCCACGGCGGAATTCACGGTGAAAGCCGCGGAAAAAGCTCCGGCCAAGCCCGCGGGTAACGAGTAGAATTTCAGGGAGGCGACTTCGCGGTGATGCTTCGGCGAATCCCGGCTCTGAGTTGGGCGCTGCTGCTGGGGCTGGCGCTGGCCCCACCGCTGCGCGCCGATACGCCCTTCGGAAAACTCTCCGGCGTGGTTGTGGATGGCGCCGGCGTGCCGCAGATGGGCGCCACCGTGGTGCTGCAGGCAGAAGATGCGCGCGCCGCCGCGCCACAGCAATTCCGCACCAACGACCGCGGCGTCTTTTCTTCCGATCGCATTCGTCCGGGTTACTACACGTTGCGCGTCACGCTCGCCGGATTTCTGCCGGCGCTCGAAAAGCATGTCCGCATCGACGCGAAACTCACCACCCTGCTGCGCGTGGAACTGGATTCCGTTTTTAGCTCGCTGGATCGCCTGCGCCGCCAGCCCGGACAACCATCCGATGCCGACGACTGGGCCTGGGTGCTGCGCAGCTCCGCGGGCACGCGCCCGGTGCTGCGCTTTGCCGATGGCGAAGTAGCAGACGCGAGCCGCGCGGCATCCGAAGGCGCGCGCAAAAATGGCGCGCGGGGACGCGTCGAGCTCACCTCTGGCGCGCGGCGCCCGGGCAGCGTTTCCAACGTGGTGGATGCTCCTTCCACGGCGTTCGCGTATGAGCAGAATATCGGGCGCAGGCAGCGGCTGATTATTGCCGGCGACGCCAGCTACGAACGCTCGCCCTCGGCGGGCCTCGCTGCCGTTTGGCTGCCCGCGGGCGAGCCGGGACGCGGGCCGCAAACAACGCTCGTGCTGCGGCGCACGCAATTGGGCGATGCGGGCGTCTTCCGCGGCGCGCGCATGGACCATTCCGGCCGGCTGGCGCTCGGCGATCGCATCGTCCTGCGCTACGGCGCGGAATATCTGCTGGTCAGCCTGGGACACTCGACTTCGTCCGTGCGCCCGCGCGGAGAAATTCAGGTCAATGTTGCGCCGGGGTGGCAGGCGACCTTTACCGTTGCGCCGCGGCCGTTCAGCTCGCTGGAAGTTCCGGGCAGCAGCTTGCAAAATGCCATGCTGGCGCTGGATGCGTTCCCCGCAATTTTCTTGCGCAACGGCCGTCCGGTGCTGGAAAGCGGCTGGCATGACGAGATCGCCCTCGAGCATACGCTGGGGCATAATACGAGCATCATCGCGGCGGTCTTCCGCGACCGCTCGCGGCATACCGCTGTCTTCGGCCGCGGCCCCGCGGCGGGCGCCGATTTCTTCCAAGATTTCTTCTCGCACGCGTTTTCTTACGACGGCGGAAGCTCTGAGGCGTGGGGTTCGCGCATCGCATTTCGCCAGAAATTCAATGGGGATTGGGAAGCCGGGCTCATCTACGCGTGGGCCGGCGCGCTGACGCCGGAGAGGGCATTAGGCGAGACAGAAGACTTGCGCGATTCTTTAGTTACGCGCCAGCGGCACAGTCTGGCGGCGCGCGTTTCCGGGCGCGTGCCCGGCGCGGGAACGCATTTCACCGCCAGCTACAAGTGGGCGAAGGGCGCAGTGGCTTCGCGGCAGGATCCTTTCGGGGACACGCTCTATCTGGTGGACCCGAACCTGAATGTGCGCCTGCGTCAGCCGCTGCCGAGCTTCTTCCTGCCGGGAAAGGTCGAAGCTTTGGCGGATTTCCGTAATCTCCTGGCCCAGGGTTACGTGCCGGTGAACACTCCAGAAGGTCAAATCCTGCTGGTGCCTTCTTTCCGGTCATTCCGGGGCGGTTTCAGCTTCCAATTCTGAGGGAAAGCAGCTTACGGAAATCGGGATGGGGGATTCACAAAATAAGAGAAGCTGGATGCTGTTCCTGAAACATGGCAATAATTTCTTCATTCTAAATTATTTAATGGAAACAGTTTCTCATAACCCCTGGAAGGTAACGTGCTCCAGCACAGCGAAGGATTGCCCTTTGGTTGGTAGCCGCAGATGAACAGCAGTCTGCCATTGCGCCTGGGACAAGTTTCGCTGGCGATGCTTACGCTGGCGGCGTTCATCTTCGGCATCCTGAATTTCGCGCAGCGCTCCACCTTTGTGACTCCCGAAGACGGCGTTTCCTGGGAAGATTCGTCCGGCCAAGTGCGCGCGTTCCTGGTGGCCAAAGGCTCGCCGGCGGACACGGCGGGAATCAAGGCCGGAGACATCGTTCGCGCGGTCAAAGGCCCGGCGCGAGCGCGGGAAATTCACAGCGCCGCGCAAGTGACACAGGAACTCTGGAAGGCTGGGCCGTGGGCCAAGCTGACCTACAGCATCCAGCGCGGCGCGTCCGAGTTTGACACCAACGTCATCACCATCCCCGCGGAAAAGCCCACGTCCATCGAAAATTATTTGCGCGTCGTAGGCATGCTGTACCTGTTCATCGGGCTGTTTATTTTCGTCAGCCGGTGGAACGCGCCGCGCGCCGTGCATTTTTATATTTTCTGCCTGGCGTCGTTCATCCTCTATTCGTTCCACTACAGCGGCAAGCTGAATCCGTTTGACTGGACGGTGTACTGGGCCAACGTCGCCGCGCTTCTGGTGCAACCCGCGGTGCTGCTGCACTTCGCGCTGGTGTTCCCGGAGCGGCGGGCATCGCCATACAGGCACGCCGCGAGGCTCGTGGCGTTGTACGCGGTGCCCGTGGCCATTCTGCTGCTGCACGTCGGCGTGGCGACGCAATCTCTCAACCTGGTGCCGTCGCTGCTCGCGCGCATCAAGCTTGACCAGATGGAGCTTCTCTATCTGGGCGCATATTTCCTGATCGCGGCGCTGGTCTTCCTGCGCAGCTACCGGCGCGCGCCGAGCGGCGTGCTGCGCCAGCAGTTGAAGTGGGTGACGGGCGGCACGCTGGCGGGCATGCTCCCCTTCCTGCTGCTCTACGTCATTCCCTATGCGCTGGGGATTCTGCCGAAGTGGTGGTGGATGAAGTTCTCGGCGATGTCGCTGGCGCTGATTCCGCTGTGCTTCGGCTACGCCATCATCCGCTACCGCTTGATGGACGTGGATATCATCTTCAAGCGCGGCGTGGCCTACACGGTGGCCACGGCGGGCGTGGTGGCGATTTATTTCGCGGTCGTTTCGCTCATCGGGCAATTGTTCCACGCGGCCTGGCCGACGGGCCCGGTGGGCAGCATCATCCCCATCGTGATTGCCGCGCTGCTCTTCCAGCCCATTCGCGACTGGATTCAGGCGCATCTGGACCGCTTCTTCTATCGCGATCGTTTTGACTACCGCCGCACGCTCATCGAATTCGGACGCACGCTGACGAACGAAGTGCGCCTCGAGCCGATGCTCGGCTCGGTGCTGGACCGCATTTCGCAGACGTTTCTGGTGGACCGCGTGGCCGTGTTCCTGGAAAACGGCGAGCAGCCGCCGTCCTATTATCTGGCGCGCTCCATGGGCGTGCGCTATGACGCGCCGCTCGACCTGAGCATGCTCTCTCCGTCGAATCCATTCCTGGCCATCGGCTATCTCTTTTTCGAATCGGCCAAGCTGGCGCGCGTGCGCGGCATGCTCAACGAAGAGCAGTGCAACACACTCGAGCAGCTCGACTTGAATTACTTCATCCCCTGCCGCATCCACGACCGCACCGTGGCCTTCCTCGGCGTGGGCAAGACGGTGGACGGTGACTATCTCTCCAGCGAAGACGTCGAACTGCTGCTGACCATGGCCGACTACGTGGCCATCGCCATTGATAATTCCCGGTTGTATCACTCGCTGGAGCAGAAGGCCGTGCAGATCGAGCGGCTCAAGGACTTCAGCGAGAACATCGTGGAATCGCTGAGCGTCGGCGTGCTTTCCGTGGACCTGGGCGGCACCATTGATTCGTGGAACTCGCACCTCGAGCAGTTGATCGGCGTCTCGCGCGCGCACGCCGTCAGCCGCAAGCTGGACGAGGTGCTGCCGCACGACCTGTGCGGAGAAATCGCCGCGCGCGCCGCGGAAGATCATGTCTCCGGCATCTACAAATTCCCGCTGCGCGACCACGCGGGACGCAAGCTGGTGGTCAACGTGTCCATCGCCCCGCTCATCGGCAAAAGCGGTGAACGGCTGGGGCGGCTCATCCTGGTGGACGACATCACGCAGCGCGTGAGCATGGAAGAACAGATGATGCAGAGCGAGAAGCTGACTTCGCTGGGCCTGCTGGCCGCCGGCGTGGCCCACGAAGTGAATACTCCGCTTGCCGTCATCTCCAATTACACGCAGATGCTGGCGCGGCAGTTGCCGCCGGACGATCCGCGGCATAAGCTGGTGGACAAAATCGTGGCGCAGACGTTCCGCGCTAGCGAAATCGTGAACAACTTGCTGAATTTTTCGCGCACCGGCGGAGCGCAGTTTGCCGAAGTGGATTTGAATAACGTAGTGGAGGAAACGCTTTCGCTGATGTCCCACCCGCTGCGCACGGCGCGCATCAACGTGATTAAAACGCTGGCGCAGCCGCTGCCGCCGGTGCTGGGTTCCGCCAACCGCCTGCAGCAGGTGTTCCTGAATCTTTTCCTGAACGCGCGCGACGCCATGCCCAACGGCGGAATGCTGGAAGTGCGCACGGCCGCAAACAACGGCTCCGTGGAAATCGAAATCACCGATACCGGCGTGGGTATTTCGCACGAGTACGTCAACCGCATCTTCGATCCGTTTTTCACCACCAAGAGCGCCAACCGCGGTACCGGCCTGGGCCTTTCCGTGAGCTACGGCATCATCAAGGAGCATGCGGGAAAGATTGACGTGCGCTCCACCTCCGGCAAAGGCACCTCCTTCCGGCTGGAATTCCCCGTCGCGCAGAAAGCCGTACATGTCTAAGGGCTCCATCCTGGTCGTTGACGATGAAATGGAAATTCGCGAGGGCCTGGAGATGCTGCTCTCGTCGGAAGGCTACGAAGTTTCCGCGGCGGATACCGGCAACGCCGGACTCTCCGCGCTCGAAGGACGCCCGTTCGACCTGCTGCTGCTGGACGTGAGCCTGCCCGACCGCAACGGCCTGGACATCCTGAAAGAAATCCGCCTGCGCGACCCGGAGCTCTCCGTCATCCTCATCACCGCGTACGGCTCGATTGATATGGCCCGCGCGGCGTTCAAGACCGGCGCGAAAGACTACATTACCAAGCCGTGGTCCAACGACGAGCTGCTGGCGCAGGTGGCGCAGGCCGTCGAAGACCGCCGGCTGCGCGACGAAAATCTCCAGCTCAAGCGCGCGCTCAAGCAGCGCTACAACTTCCCCAACATCATCGGCAAGAGCGAAAAGATGCTGACGCTCTTCGACCTCGTCGCGCAGGTGGCGCCTTCGCGCTCCACCGTGCTGATTCAGGGCGAATCCGGCACCGGCAAGGAGCTCATCGCCAAGGCCATTCATTCCGCGTCCACGCGCGCGGATAAGCCCTTCGTGCCGGTGAATAGCGGCTCCATTCCCGTGGACCTGCTGGAATCGCAGCTCTTCGGGCATGTGAGGGGCGCGTTCACGTCGGCTGTAGCGTCGAAGAAGGGACTTTTCGAAGTCGCCGACACCGGCACGATTTTCTTCGACGAAATCAGCACCATCGGCCCGGAAACGCAGGCCAAGCTGCTGCGCGTGATGCAGGAGCGCGAATTCATGCGCCTGGGCGGCACGGAAACGATAAAAGTGGACGTGCGCATTCTCGCCGCGTCCAACACCGATTTGCTCACATTGGTGAAGGAAGGCCGCTTCCGCGAAGACCTCTACCACCGCTTGAACGTGATTTCGCTGCGCATGCCGCCGTTGCGCGAGCGCAAGGAAGATATTCCGCTGCTCGTCGAGCACTTCCTGCATTTCTATTGCAAAGAAAACGGCAAACCGCTGCGGCACTTTACCGCTGCCGCCATGAAGCTGCTGATGGATTACGACTGGCCGGGCAACGTCCGCGAGCTGGAAAATGTGGTCGAGCGCGCCGTCGTGCTTTCCACCGGCGACTCCGTGGACACGGAGCTTCTGCCCGACGCGGTGCGCTCGAAAGAAATTATCAAAGGCGTGCGGCTGCAACTCTCTGAGATCATGCCGCTGCTGCCCGGCGAACCCGGCGCGCGCACGCCCGCAGATAGTTCAACGCCGTCACTTTTTCAAATCATGGAGGAAGTCGAGCGGCGGATCATTTTGGACATGCTCGAACAAACCAACTGGAACCAGACGGAAGCGTCCGAGCGGTTTCAGATTCCACTCTCGACGCTGAACCAGAAAATCAAGCGCCTGGGCATCGAAACGCGCCGCCGCGGCCCCGGCCGCCCCGCCTCTCCCGCCGCTAACGAATCCTCCGATCCTGCTGTCACTCCCGGCGAGAAATAATCTTCGCGCTAGCGGGTTTCGCGGAGGACGCTGGCGGAAAGGTCGGCGCCTTCGGTGCGCGCCGCGCTGAGATTCGATTCCGCGAGCAGCGCGTTGGTCAGGTCGGCGTGGCGCAGGTCCGCGCCGTCGAGTTTGGCAGCGCGCAGGTTCGAGCCGCGAAGGACGGCGCGTTCGAGTTTTGCGCCGGACAGGTTGATGCGGAACATTTCCGCGCCGCTCACGTTGGCCTCGCGCAGGTCCGCGCCTTCCGCATTCACTTCGGTCAAGTCGCAGTTCATGAGCTGCGCCTTGCGCAGGTTTGCTCCGCTGAGATCGGCGCGCGTGAGTTTGGCCTCTCGCAAATCGGCGGCTGCGAGCTGCGTTCCCTTTAACATTGCGCCGGTCAGGTTCGCGCCTTGCAAATCGACGCGGTCGAGCTTCGCGCCGGCGAGATCCGCTCGCGCGCCGCCGGGCTCGCCGCGGACAAATTTCTCGTGCGCGGCGAGAATCTCGCTCAGACGTTGCCGGTTATGAACAATATCCTGCGGACGGCGAAGGCCCATGGCTCTCCTTGTTGATGGAAATTGAACAATACATTTTACAAGAAAGTTCGAGGCCGCGGGTTATCACGATGCCGAAAAGCTCAAGTCGCTGTCATCCCGAACGACGTGAGGGATCTGCTTCTGTTGAATGCAGAGCAGATTCCTCACCCCGGCGACGATCACCGGGGTTCGGAATGACAGTTCTAAGCGTTGCCGCTCGCGTCAGCAGTTCCGTCTGGTTTTTCCCTGACCCCTGATCCCCGATGCCTGACCCCTGCATTTTCCAGCTTTTGTGGTAATTTGAAGCAGCCATGAACGTGCTGGAAATGCTGAAGTCTCGCGCGCGAGCCGTGCCGCAGCACATCGTGCTCGCCGAAGGCGAAGACCCGCGCGTGATCGCCGCTGCGGGGCGCGTCGCGTCGGAAAAATTTGCAAAGCTGACCCTGCTCGGCCGGCCGAACGTGATGCAGGCCGCGGCGGAGAAAGC
>DASYRO010000039.1:0-2038 GCA_036004385.1 Candidatus Acidiferrales bacterium | reverse complement strand
ACAAGCTCGCGGTGGCTGCCCTCTACCTCTTTTACTTCCTCTACTTCCCTCTGTCCTCCGCTCGCATTCATCGCAACTCCTAATTCATCATCGCCTGCAACCGTCGCATCGCTCGCAGTGCGCCGAGGTGCTGCGGGTTTTCGGCAAGCGCTTTCTTATACTCAACGAGTGCCCGGGCGTGCATGTGCTTGCGTTCGAAGACACGGCCCAGATTGAAGTGTGGGAAGCAGTAGCTCTCGTAGCGCGGCGCGCGCAGCGCACGCAGGAACCACGGGATGGCTTCGTCCACGCGGTCCAGTTCCACCAAGTACGCTCCGATATCGTTGTAGGGGTTGCCGAACGTGGGGTCCACTTCGATGGCCCGCAGGCATTCCTGTATGGCGTCGTCCCAACGGCCCTCGAAGCTGTAGGTCCATCCCAGAAATGTGTGGCTCTCCGCGGTAGGGCAGACGGCCAGCGATTTTTTGTAAAGTTCGACGGCTTTTTCCAGCTCGCCGCGCATCTGATGTTCGTAGGCGAGCTGAAATAATTCCATCGCCTCAGTGTGACGCGTATCGCCGGGATCGGACTGCATCCAGTTGTTCCCTTGCGGCAATTATACACCGGAGTCCGCGTCCCGAAGCCTCGGGACACCTGGCGAAAAGACGCCGAACGTTGAAAAGCGCGCCTCGCGCCCGTATGCTAAAGCCCGATGAAGATAGCTCTCGCACAGTTCAATCCCACGGTTGGCGACTTTGAAGGCAATGCGGCGAAAATCCGCCAGTTTGCCGCCGGCGCAAAAGACCGAGGCGCGCAGCTCGCCGTTTTCTCCGAGCTCTGCTTGTGCGGCTACCCGCCGCAGGATCTTATTGAGCGCCCTTCGTTTCTCAAGCGCAATATCGCTCTGCTGCACACACTGGCGCACGAGCTGCCCATTCCGACCATCGTCGGCTACGTGGGCGCGCCGCAGGATCCGGGCGCCGGCAAATCCGCGGCGGATTGCGCCGCGCTGCTGGCGGGAGGCCGCATCGTTTTGGAGCAGCGCAAGATGCTGCTGCCTACCTATGACGTTTTCGATGAGTCGCGGTACTTCCAGCCCGCGCGCTCGCAATCCGCGATTGATTTCTGTGGCTCGCGCCTCGGCATCACCATCTGCGAAGACGTATGGAACGACAAAAATTTCTGGGCCAAGCCGCTCTACGAACGGGATCCCGTCACCGAACTGATGGGGCAGGGAATCGACGTCGTCATCAACATCGCCTCTTCGCCCTATCAACTCGATAAGCGCCACCTGCGTTACGATATGCTGCGCGCACTGGCGCGGCGCCACGGCCGGCCGGTGGTGTACGTGAATCAAGTGGGCGGCAACGACAGTCTCATCTTCGATGGCTCCAGTATCGCCATTACCGCCGATGGGCGCGTGGCCGCGCAGGCGCTTTCCTTTGAGGAAGATCTCGTCCTGTTCGATAGCGCGACCGGCACGGGTGAAATCCGCGAGCACCCCGGCGATGAATTGGAGGCCGCCTACCAGGCGCTGGTCTGTGGAACGCGCGATTACGTGCGCAAGTGCGGGTTCCAGCGTGCGCTCGTCGGCTTGAGCGGCGGCATTGATTCCGCGGTGGTCGCGGCCATTGGCGTCGCTGCTCTGGGACCGGAAAACGTGCTCGGCGTGATGATGCCCGGGCCATATTCTTCCGAGGGCAGCCAGGGCGACGCGCAACTGCTGGCCAAGCACTTGGGAATTCGCACGCTGACATTGCCCATCGAAGAGATTTTCGCGGACTTCAAGAAGACACTGTCCCCGGCATTCGCGGGGCGCGCCGAAGACGTCACGGAGGAAAATATCCAGGCGCGCATCCGCGGGAACCTGTTGATGGCGCTCTCCAATAAATTCTGTTCGCTGGTGCTGAGCACAGGAAATAAGTCCGAGCTCTCCGTAGGCTACTGCACTCTCTATGGCGACATGGCCGGCGGACTTGCGGTCATTTCCGACGTGCCGAAAACGATGGTCTACGAGCTGGCCCGGCTGATTAACCGGGGCGGGGAATTGATTCCCGCA
>DASYRO010000038.1:0-4659 GCA_036004385.1 Candidatus Acidiferrales bacterium | reverse complement strand
ATGCGCATGCGCGCGTGCTTGCTTCGCACATCGCCGCCGGCCGCGCTATTTCCGCAGCCGAATTGCCGGCGGCGATTCCCGCTGGCTGCATCCTCTCCAACGAACTGCTGGACGCGCTGCCCATTCATCGCGTACTCCGCGAGCACGGCGAGCTGCGTGAAATCTACGTCGGGCTGGATGGGGAACGCTTTTGCGATCAAGTGGGCCCGCTTTCTTCGCCTGCGCTGGAAAAATATTTTGCGGAGCAGGGAATCGAATTGTTTGATGGCCACCAAACCGAAGCGGGTCTCGCCGCGGCGGACTGGATGGAAAATGCCGCGCAGCGGCTCGGCCGCGGGTTTCTGCTCACCATTGATTACGGCCACGAAGCCCGCGAGCTTTACAACGAGCGCCACCTTCGCGGTACGCTGCTGGCTTACTCGCGGCACCGCGCCGGCGAGGATTATTACGCCGCGCCCGGCGAGCAGGACCTGACCGCGCACGTCAATTTCACCGCGCTCGATCACGCCGCGGCGCGCGGCGGATGTTCCCGCACCGGACTCGTCTCACAATCGCACTTCCTGCTGGCGCTTGGCCACGGCAACGAGTTCGCCGATCTGTACGACGAGGGCCAGTCCGAAGCCGATCGCGTCCGCGCACGGCTGCTGCTGAAGACACTCATTTTCCCCGAAGGCATGGGCGAAAGTTTTTCAGTCCTAATCCACTCCAAAGGCGATTCCGATTCTTCGCTTACGGGACTCGCTCCACTTTGAAATGAAAACGGCGCGAATGGTCGCGCCGCTGTTCGTTTTTCGGCTTTCGTTTTGATTACCCGGACGGCTTCTCGTCGCCCGCGTACGGCTTCTTGAGGTATTTCTCGACTTCGTCCTGCGCGCCGCCGGTGTTATCGGCAAGGTCGCGCGCTTTGCTGTACTCATTCACGGCGCGCTCGCGCTGTCCGCCGAGGTCATAAATTTTTCCAAGGTAGATGTGGCTCCACACCTCCACCCATCGGTAGCTGGGGTCCAGGTCGCCGCCGTACGCTTCGCGGAAGGCGTTCGCGGAGGCCTGATAATTCTTCTGGTAGAAAAAGGCTTCGCCCATGCGGAAATGAGCCAGGGAATTGTTTTTTTGCAGATCGAGCGCGCGCTGATATTCCTGAATGGCGTCATAGAAGCTTCCGCTTTCGGCCAGCTCTTCTCCTCGAGCGATCAGCGCGCGCACGCGCAGCTTGGGACTGGACTTCAGCAACTGGTTGTTGGGGTCCAGAATGATGCCGCCGGGCTTGGGTCGGCCGAACGTTTCGACGACAAAACTGGAATCCGTCCCGGAAACCTCGATCGTTTTTGTTTCCGGATTGCCTTCCGTTTCCACTTTCAGCTCCATGGGCATGCGGAAGGTCTCCAGGCTCTGCTTGATTTTGCCGACGATACGGAATCCTTTGGGGATGCGGTAAATGACGTAGTCCATTTTGAATTCCGGGATGCCGGTGGAGTTCACCCAATTGGTGAAAAATGCCAGCAGGTTCGGAGCCACCTGGCCCTCGGGCCTGGGATGGCGGGCCGCGATCTGCTGAGCGAGTTGCTGGAAATCTTCGATGCGCGCCGCTTTGCCCGCGAAATTCTTGTAATACGTTCGCAGCAATTCCTGAAATGCCGCGTCGCCCATCTGTTCGCGGAGCATGTGAAACACCATCGCGCCTTTGTTCATCACCACAGAACGGTATTCGCCGGAATATGGCTCCAGGCGCCCGGCCTGCGCGATGGGCGCGGCGTCTTCAAACGCGAGCGAGCCGACCGCGGCATCTTCGAGCACACGGTTGAAACTTGCCTGTCCACTGATCTGTTGCTCGTACATCGCTTCCGAGTAGCGCGCCAGGCCGTCAGCGAGCCACGCATCATTCGGCGTCGCAGGAGCGACCTGGTTGCCCCACCACTGGCCTGCCGCAACGCGCGCCAGCAGGCGGACGTTTCCACGGATTTCCCACTGCCGTTTGCCGAGGAACAGAATTCCCGGCGCCGAAAAATACTGCAGCGTGCCTTCCGGCAATTGCGCCAGCGCGACTTCCGGCTGCGGCAACGGACCGAACATGTCGCTGAGCGTCAGCAAAACATTGGCCAGCGACTGTCCGAGTTCCGTCGCGCTTTCAGAGGCCGACGCGGGCGCGTATAACGGGATGGTCAGCCCCTGCGCGTTCACCGGCACTTCGCGGAGGTTTCCGGCCACAAATGATCCCGCCGACTCGGGCCGCTCCGTGCGAAAGCTGAATACTTTCCGCACTTGTGACGGCCGCGCCACGCCTTCGCCTTTCTTCGGCGGAGCGGCCGGTTCGGGAGGCGCCTGCGTGGGCGCAGACGGTTTCCCTGTGCCCGCGACATACATGGCTTCAGGCACGGTGATATTGAACGTCGCCATGTAGCGGTTCGCCGGATAATTGGTCAGCGGAAACCACCGCGCGGGAAGCAAAAGGTACGAATTGACTTCGCTGATGGACGCCAGCCGCGTGTCCCTTACCGGGCTGTTTTCTTCATTGAAGAGCGGCCCGGCGTAGTCAAACGTCAGGGTGACTTTTTGCCCCGGCGCGACAACATCCGGCAGCGTGACGCGCAACCGCAGCGGAGTGCTCTCCAGCCGCTCGAAGGGAAGCGGCCTGCCGTCGGCGCCGGTGACCGAGGTCACCTTGAGATTGGGATGCAGCTCGACTTCAAGGTTGCGGGAAGCTTCGCGAACTTCAAAATCCACGCGCGCGCGGGCTTGCAAAGTCTGCTCGACGGGCAGGAGCGTTGCATTCACCAGATAGTTGGTGGCGCGAAAATTCCATTTGCGCGCCTCCTGCGCGCCCGCGGGCCATGCAAAGAGCAGGGAAGCAAGCGCCAACGCGCACACGCGCTGCGGTTTCGGGGCCAGGATTTTTGGGATTCGTCTTAGGATTTGTCTCATCGGCTTCATTTAGGATACCAGAACGCTCTCTCCAGTTGCCTTCGTCCTCGGATTCCAGGCCCCGGGCGCAGCATGCTGCGCCCCTACAGCATCCCTGCAATAATCCCGGCCGCTTTTTCGATTGCGCCCCCGGCGCCGAGCTTTCGTTTTACTTCCGCCAAATCCCTGCGCATGGCCTCGCGCGCTTCCGGCGAGGTCAGCAGGCGCTTGGCCTCGCTCGCGACGGCGTCGGGCGTAAACGCGTCCTGGATCAACTCGGGGACGATGCGCCGTCCGGCGATGAGGTTGACCATGGCGAAGTGCGGCGTGCGCACCAAGCGGCGGGCGATGAACGCCGTCGTCGCCGATACGCGGTACACCACCACCATTGGGGCGCCGAGCAGCGCGGCTTCCACGGTGGCCGTGCCGCTGGAAACGATGGCGCAATCCGCCGCGGCCAGCGCATCGTAGGTGGCGCCTTCCGCGATGTGCAGTCGCACATCGTACCGCGCGTGGGTCAGCAGATTTCTTTCCGTGATGCCCGGCGCTGCCGCGAGCACGACCTGATAGTCGCGTTCGCGCTCGAGTTGATGACATGCTTCCAACATCGGCGGCAGGTTGTGCTCGATTTCCCGCAGGCGGCTTCCAGGCAGCAGCGCGACGATGGGCTGGGACGGGTTCAGATGGAAGCGCTCCGCGAACTGCTCGCGAGTCATCGTGGCGTGCACGGCATCCACCAGCGGGTGGCCTACAAAATTTACCGGCACGCCCGCCCGGCGGTAGAACTCCTCCTCGAACGGGAAAATGCACAGCACGCGCGCCACCAGCCGGCGGATGAGCTGTACCCGCTTGGGCCGCCACGCCCACACCTGCGGGCTGATGAAATACACGATGCGCACACCCTGCCGGTGCAGCCGCCGCGCAAGCCGCAGATTGAAGTCGGGGAAGTCCACCAGGATGGCCAGATCCGGCTTGCGGCGGGCAGCCTCTTCCGCGAGTTGCCGGTACACCTGCCAGACTGCCGGCAGGCGACGAATCACTTCGCTGATGCCCACCACGGCGACTTTGCTGGAATCCGCCAGCAGCTCGACGCCGGCTTCGCGCATGCGCGGCCCGCCCAGGCCGAAGATGTGCGCCTTGGTCCGTGCACGCAGTGCTGCCGCCAGGCGCGCCGCGTGCATTTCGCCGCTTGGCTCTCCCGCGGAAATTAGAATCAATGGAGGACGCATCACCCCAACCAACCGAGAGTAGAATGTAGCACATGCTCGAGCTTCTTCTTGTCTGCTTGACAGTTTTGCAAAATGCCAAGCCGTACGATTGGCACAAGGACTATCGGCAGTTATACGAAGTCGACAACGTGGAGATCCCGCACGAGGGCGAATTCGAGACAATTCGCGATGTTGATTTTGGGAATTTGACAATTCACGTATTTGACCAGGGCAGCGTCTTCCTCAAGGCCAAACTTAGGCGTGGGAAGTATGAGCGCGTTACAAAATCGGGCGGCCAGTGGGTCCATTTCCTTTCGGTTCACTATCCTGAGGCGCATGGAGAGGAGCCTATTAGAGCCGTCGCGAAATTTGAGCATTCGAGCGGGGCGGGCAGTACCTGTTATTCAGTTTTTATTCAAGTTTTTGAACTACGAGGGAAGCAGCTTTTCTTAACTCAAAACATAAGGTTCGGAGAGGGGACGTTGAAATCGCACTCCAATAACAAAAGGGATACCCTGAACATCGTCGCTATCCACCCCTGCGATGACAATGC
>DASYRO010000037.1:0-7197 GCA_036004385.1 Candidatus Acidiferrales bacterium | reverse complement strand
TGGCCGTGTGAATGCCGGTCAGCAGACGCACAACGTTCACTACATCATCTTCCATCAACAGCCCGCCTTGCCCCGCGCCAGGTCCCGCGCCACGGCCGGCTGCGCCGGGGCCTTCGCCCGAGCCGCCTTTGCCCGCGCCTTCGGCGGCGACGATCATCTGCAGGAGCTTCTGAGGATCGTTCAGCCATTCCTTCATGTTGCTGTTCGCGCCTAGCGCCTGCGCAGCAATCTGACCAGCCAGGCCCGTCCGCGCGTTGGCCTCGTCTTCGGCCACAAAGCGGATTTCGTTAATGCGGATGCCTGCGTTGGGATTATTGCCCAGCGCTTCTTTCAATTGCGCGGCCAGACCGCCGGGTTTCGTGCCCGCTGCGGAAAATGCCTTCACAAATTCGGTGAACTCCGCCGGGGCGACCGCGGGCGTGAATGAAATGCTCGCGAGGCCGGCGCGCGTCAGCAGGTCAGCAAATCCTCGCTCCGCCGGAGAGCTTTCTACGGGCACGCCGTCCAGCAGCAATTTTGATTCGGAAACGCCCAGCAGCAGTCCCGAGCCGCGGTCAATGGCCAGCGTGCTCTGGAGTTCACTCCACGTAGTTTTGAACTGCGCGGCCGTGCGCACGTGGGCGAAGCCATAGAGCCGCGTGAACTTCAGCAGAATGTTCACACTGCGCAGAAAGGAGCGCGCCGCCGCCGTGCGTGAATTGTTGCCGAAACTGGTCGTGAGAGCGGCCACAGGGCCTCCGTTAGTTCTATCAATACTAGTACCTATTTCGGCGTGCAATGGTACCCGCGTACCAGTTTTCGTCCGCCTTGTTTCCATCCTTTATATAGGCGAATCCCAGGCGAAGAGCCACCGGCCCCCCAGATTCCCGTGCCGGGGCTCCTCCATCACCAATCACAAATCACTCAATCACAAATCGTTCGTTAAACCGCATGGCCCTTCCGCTCACAAACGTTTGAATTGACGCCTTTAATTCGACCCCGTATAATTTTCGTTTGTCTTACGCTATTGGAGGCAGCATGTACGCGGTCATTCGCAGTGGGGGGAAGCAGTATCGCGTGGCCCCCGGAGAAACCATCAAGGTCGAAACGCTGGCCGGCAAGGTGGGCCACAAAGTTACGTTCGACGAGGTGCTCGCCGTCCATACCGACGACGACAAGCTCGTGGCCGGCAAGGACCTCTCCGGCGCCTCGGTCACCGGCAAAATCGTCGAGCACGGCCGCCACGCCAAAGAAATGGTCATGAAGTACAAGAAAACCAATCAGTACAAGATCACCCGCGGCCACCGGCAGAATTACACCGCCGTCGAGGTCAAAGAGATCAATCTGTAGCGCTGGCCTTCAGGCCGGCATCTCAGGTTGAGACCAATTTTAATTTTTCGGTCTTTGAGGTCTTAAAAATGGCACACAAAAAAGGCGGCGGTTCATCCACCAACGGACGCGATTCGCAAGGCCAGCGTCTGGGCACCAAGCGGTTCGGCGGGCAGCTCGTCAACGCCGGCACGATTTTGATTCGCCAGCGCGGCACCAAGCGCAAGCCCGGCCTCAACGTGGGCCGCGGCAAGGACGACACGCTCTTCGCGCTCATCACCGGCATCGTGCACTTCGAAGACAAAGGCCGCATGGGCCGCTTCGTCAGCGTGCTCCCTGCAGAAAAAGCCGAATCCGCCAAGGCGTAGCGGCACCGTAGCGCCGGCGTCTCGCCGGCTCCTATGGGGCAGGCTTTCCAGCGTGTTCGCTACAGCGCAGGCCCGTAGCATCGGGATTGGTTGTCATCCTGAGCGAAGCGAAGGATCTCTCTTCGCTATTAATTCTGTGGCGTCCTGGTTTCCCGTGTTGCCGTTTCCCTTCTCACCACACGCCGATTTTTTTGTAGCGCCCGGATTCAGCAGGGCATATTCTTCCTCACGAATTGTCCGTCATGCTCTCACTTTCTCACACACCGCCCTCGGGATCTTTCCTGGCCGCGCTGCTCGTGCTTTCCATTGTCGCGTCGCCCGCCCTTCCCCGCAGCCCCGCCTCCCGGGAATACCTCGACGCGGCATACGCCACTGAACGCTGGATTCGTTCCTCTGCGATTCGCACATCAGATGGCAGAGTGTGGCCCGTTGATCCGAATGACCCCAAGTCGGTTAGTTACGATCTTTACTCGGGCTTTGCCGGCGTTGTCCTCTTTTATCTGGAATTTTACAAGCAGCGTCGCGAGCCTATCTTCTCGTTTGACAACGCCCTTGCTGGCGCCAGCTCTCTCGCCAAGCACATGGAAGAACAAAAGGACTCGGGCTTATACACAGGATTGGCAGGAACGTGCTTCGTTTTGGGCGAAGCTTACCGGCTTTTCCCCAATCCGGGAGAAAAAGCCGATACCCTTCGCTGTTTTCAATTGTTGCGCGAGCGCGCAATCAAAGTGGGCACCGGCGTCCAGTGGAACGACACCACGGATGTCATCAGCGGCAGCGCGGGCATCGGACTCACGCTGCTTTACGCAGCACGCAGGCTGAAGGACCGCGCGGCTCTCGACCTCGCCGTGCAGGCCGGCGCGCATCTCATCGAGCTCGGCCGGCCGGAAAATGGCGGCCTGAAGTGGGCCATGGATCCGAAGTTTCCTCGCCTGATGCCCAATTTTTCGCACGGCACCGCGGGCGTCGCGTATTTTCTGGCCACGCTTTATCAGGAAACGCACCAGAAAAAATTTCTGGACGCGGCGCTGGCCGGCGCGCGCTATTTGCAATCCATCGCCGTCACCGACGGTGGCATCTGCCTCATCTTCCACAACGAGCCGTTCGCGAAGGACATCTACTACCTAAGCTGGTGTCACGGTCCCGCGGGCACTGCGCGGCTGTTCTACCGTCTCTATCAAATCACCGGCGACCGCGCGTGGCTGGACTGGGTCAAAAAAGGTGCGCGCGGGATTTTGACCAGCGGCATCCCCGAAAAACAGACGCCGGGCTACTGGAATAATGTCAGCCAGTGCTGCGGCGCCGCCGGCGTGATTGAGTTTTTTCTTTCGCTCTACCGGCTTACGCGCGACCCGGAATATCTCGCCTTCGCTCGCCGCATTGCTGACAACATGCTCTCCCGCGCCACGCGCGAAGGCAGCGGCGCAAGCCTCACGCTGAAGTGGATTCAGGCCGAGCATCGCCTCAATCCTGACCTGCTCATCGCCCAGACCGGCTATATGCAGGGCGCCTCCGGCGTCGCCATGGCCCTGCTGCATCTCGACGCCCTCGACCATTCCTGCCGCCCGGCCATCACCTTCCCCGATTCGCCATTCTGATGAGCCGGCAGGATGCCGGCGCTACGCACACCGTCATGCCTTTGTCATCTTTACCTTTCTTAGCGTATCCTTCTAAAGCCAACGCAATTTTGTTTCCCGATATTCGTTTTTCGATTTTCGATTTTCTGCCTTTGTATGTTTGTTGACGAAGCCAAAATCAACGTCTATGCCGGTGACGGCGGCAACGGCTGCGTAGCCTTCCGCCGGGAAAAATTCGTGCCGCGTGGCGGGCCCTCGGGCGGCGACGGCGGCAATGGCGGCAGCGTCATCCTCGAAGCCAATCCCAACGACAACACGCTCATCCGCTATCGCTACAACCGCGAATTCCGCGCCGACCGCGGCCGCAACGGCGAAGGCTCCAACAAGCACGGCCGCAGCGGCGAAGATACCGTGCTCGCCGTGCCCATCGGCACCGTTGTGTTCGACGAAGACTCCCGCGAACAGCTTGCGGACCTCGCGGTGCCCGGCCAGCAATTTGTTGTCGCGCGCGGCGGACGCGGCGGACGCGGCAATGCGCATTTCGCCAAGCCCTGGCACCAGGCGCCGCGTGAATCCGAAGAAGGCCAGCCCGGCCAGCACCGCCATCTGCGCCTGGAGTTGCGCCTGCTCGCCGATGTCGGACTCATCGGCTTTCCCAACGCGGGTAAGTCCACGCTCATCTCGCGCATCTCCGCGGCGCGTCCGAAAATCGCCGACTACCCTTTCACCACGCTGGAGCCGCAGCTCGGCGTGGTCTCCGCGGATTCCGGACACAGCTTCGTTGTCGCCGACCTGCCCGGCCTGATCGAAGGCGCGCACAACGGCGCCGGGCTGGGCATTCGCTTCCTGCGCCACATCGAGCGCACGCGGCTGCTCGCGCATCTCGTGGACACCAGCGACTTCAACGACCGCGACCCCGTCCACGATTTCGAAGTGATTCGCGGCGAGTTGCGCGCCTCCAGCGACACGCTGGCCGAAAAACCTTTTCTCGTCGTGGCCACCAAGCTTGACGCCACTACCGATCGCTCACGGCTCCACGCGCTCGAAAAATTTTGCGCGGAACATTCCTACGAGTTTCATTCCATCTCCGCGGTCACCGGACAGGGCATCGCGGAACTCGTCCGCGCGATGGCCGAAGCGCTCGCTCGCATCGGCCCGGCCGCTCCGACCGCGTCCGCCGAATCCGCGCACGCGCCTTCGGAGGAACGTTGACCGCGGCTGCCCATCGCGCCTCCGCGCATCCCCGCAAGATCGGCCTCTATGGCGGCTCATTCGATCCGGTTCACGTCGGGCACCTCGCCGTGACGCGCGCCGCGCAGCGCCGTTTCCATCTGGACGAGATTCACTTCATCGTCGCCGGGCGCCCGCCGCACAAGCGCAAGCAGGACGCCGCGCCGTTCCCGCATCGTTTTGCCATGGCGGCGCTGGCCTGCGCGGACCACGCGCATTTTCTTCCATCGCTCGCCGAAGCCGGCGTGGATTTTTCCGGGGCACGCGTGCACTATTCCATTGACACCGTGCGTCACTTCCGCCACCGTCTGCATCACGCGGACGACCGCATCTTCTTCATCCTCGGCGTGGATTCGTTTCTGGAAATTCCCACCTGGCGCGATTACGAGGCGCTGCTGGGCGCGTGCGACTTCATCGTCGTCAGCCGCCCGGGCTTCCGCATGGAGCCGCTGCGGTTGGTGATTCCGCCGGAACTGCTCAAGCACGGCGCGTCAAAATCTTCGAGCGTCATTCACCTGCGCAAGACGGACGTGCACCTTCTCGACAGCGTCCGCAGCCACGTCTCCTCGACGGAGATCCGCCGGCGCCGCCACCGCGGCCAGTCCATCCACGGGCTTGTGCCCGTGCGCGTGGAGGATTACAGTCTCAGGCAGGGCCTTTACTTGTGAGCGCTCATTCTCTCCGACCTGAACTGCGCTGCGCCGTGGAGGCCGCGCGCAGCAAAAAAGCCGATGACATTGCTCTGCTCGACCTGCGCAAGCTCGGCGCCTTCACCGATTTTTTCCTCATCTGCACCGCGCTGAGCCACCCGCAGATCGCCGCCATCAGCGACGAAATTGAAACCGAGCTGGAAAAGATGGGTCTCGTTCGCGCGCGCCGCGAAGGTGACCGCCGCTCTGCGGACTGGGTCCTACTCGACTACGGTTCGTTCGTCGTGCACGTTTTTGCGGAACGCGCGCGCCTCTACTACGATCTCGAGCGGCTGTGGCGCGCCGCGACGCGTGTGCACTTGCCCGAATCCGGCGCCACGGCAATACGATGAATTCGCAACGCATCTCCTGGCTCGCAGAAGACGACGCTTCTCGCCACGTCCTCGAACTGGCGACGAAGGTCGCCGCCACCTCGACCACCGTCCTCATCACCGGCGAAAGCGGGAGCGGCAAGGACCACCTCGCGCGGTTGATTCACGAAACCAGCCCGCGCCGCGATGCGCCCTATCTGAAAATTGATTGCGCCAGCCTGCCGCCCGAACTCGTCGAATCGGAATTGTTCGGCCATGAGAAAGGCGCGTTCACCGGCGCGGTGGAACGCAAGCTCGGGCGCATGGAGCTGGCCCGCGGCGGCACCATCGTCCTCGACGAAGTCGCCGCGCTGGCACCGGCGATGCAGTCCAAGCTGCTGCGCGTGATCGAAGAGCGCACGTTCGAGCGCCTCGGCGGCACGGACGCGCTGCGCATTGACGCGCGGCTCATTGCGCTGACCAACGCAGACCTCGAGCGCCTCGTTGCCGGCGGCCACTTCCGCGAAGACCTGTTCTATCGCCTGAAAGTTTTCACCATCGCTCTGCCGCCCTTGCGCCAGCGCGTCGCGGATATTCTTCCGCTCGCCGAGGAGCTGCTCGCGCGGCTCGCCGCCGTGCACGGCCGCGCGGAAATCGCGTTTGACGCCGCGACGCGCCGCCTGCTGGAAACCTACTCGTGGCCCGGCAACGTCCGCGAACTGAGAAATTGCATCGAGCGCGCACTGGTGTTTTCCAGCGGCACGGTGCTCCGCCCTGTCGATTTCCCGGATTCCCTGCGCGCCGCCGGTTCCGCTGCAACGGCTGCTGCCGACGGCGCGGCGCTGCGCTCCCTGGAAGATCTCGAGCGCGAAGCCATCGCCGCCACCCTCGAGGCCACGCACTATAAAATCTCCAAGTCTGCGGAGATTCTCGGCATCTCCCGCAAGACGCTTCTCGAAAAACGCAAGAAGTACGGCTTGGGCTGAAGGGTGGAACGCGTTGTCATCCTGAGCGAAGCGAAGGATCTTTCTGTCGCTTCCTCATTTCCTCACTTCCTCTCTTCCTCAATCGTGCGCTAACCTCTGGATGTGCGTATACGCCTTATCATGCTGGGCAAAA
The DNA here is from genome assembly GCA_036004385.1 of Candidatus Acidiferrales bacterium. Lineage (GTDB taxonomy): Bacteria > Acidobacteriota > Terriglobia > Acidiferrales > UBA7541 > JACQDE01. The sequence continues at coordinate 595 of DASYRO010000037.1, read as the reverse complement.
CGCGGCGTCCGGAAATTCTTGGCTTGCTGGACGACTATCTTTTCCGCATTCGCCACTATTGCAGCGTCACGACCACCGAATTGCGTGACTCTTCGCCCGCGGCGCTGCGCAATCTCAAGCTCGATCCCGCCGCCACGGTCATTCTCCTCGACGCGGCGGGTAAGCAGTTCACCTCGCAGCAATTTGCCCGCTGGCTCGGCGAGCTGCGCGACGGCGGCACGAAAGAAATTGTTTTTCTCTGCGGCGACGCGGAAGGCTTTCCGCCCGCGCTCGCCGCTCACGCCCACGCGAAAATTTCGCTCTCGACTCTCACCCTGCAACACGAGCTCGCTCGTCTCCTTCTCGCCGAACAGCTCTACCGCGCCTTCTCCATTCTTGCGGGCCATCCCTACAACAAGTGATCCTTCCCCCGCCCTTGGTCCTTCTGCGCGCAGCGCCAAGCAGAAATTTATCCTTGTTAGTTTTTACAATCTGTGTAATCTGCGTAATCTGCGGATCACAAGAATGCCAGAAGGCAAAGGTCTTCTCATCATTTACACCGGCCCCGGCAAGGGCAAGACCACGTGCGCGCTGGGCACCGCCTTCCGCGCCGTGG
>DASYRO010000036.1:0-2326 GCA_036004385.1 Candidatus Acidiferrales bacterium | reverse complement strand
CCTTTTTGCTGCTGAACTGGTGGGTTGGGCCCCGTAAGTGGGCTTTCACCTGGGCCGCGGGGATTGCCGGCGTCAGCTTCCTGCCATGGCTTCTCTACGTCCTGCCGATTTATCAAACCCGCGGCGTGGAAGCGAATTTAAACTGGGCGCACCGAAATCTGTTCAGCGCCGTACCTGCGCTGTTTTTCAACTTTCTCGGCGGATGGCAGTTCGGGAGCTATCGGCTGAGTGTGCTGGCCATCGCCGCGTCCGCCGTCATTCATCTCGGATTGCTGATGCTTTTCTGGCTGTACCGCGATCGATTCTGGCCGCTGCGTGCGTCCGCGCGCATGATTCAGCGGTGGTTCTGGCCTGCCGTGGTTCTGACCGCCATTCCGGTGGTTGTACTTCTCGGCTTCAGCGTGGTGGTCGCGCGCGCATTTGAAGCGCGCTTTATTCTCGGGGCCGTGATTCCGTATTCCATCGCGCTCTTCCTGCTATGCGTTGCGTGCGGCCGCGCCGGACAATTCGCACTGCTTTGCATCCTGCTGCCGTGGAAACTTGTGGACGTCGGGGCTTCGATCTATGGCGAGATGCAACCCGACGCGGCCCGGCAAAGCCTGGAATTCGCCGCGGAGCGCGCCCGCCCCGGCGATGTCGTGCTGGTTGAAAATCCCAACCGGGTCGGCGTCGTCTACTGGGAATGGGTGCGCCGGTTGCACCGCACCGAACGCATTGTGACGGTTCCCGCGCCGCCCAGCGACCCATTGCGCATGCGCGTGCTCGAGCCAGTGCCCGTTGAGCGCCTGCCGCTGGATGGCGTCGAGCGAATGTGGGTTTTTCTCGACGCGCCGCCTCCGCCACCCGCTCTCGCCGGTGACCTCGCCGCCCGCGGCTTCTTCCCGACAGAAGTTACCTCGAACGAGCGGGTGCGCTCATTCCGCGGCATTCCGGGCGTGGTCGTCTTGTTCGAACGCAAGTCCGGGATCCTGCCGTAGTCGGCCGGCTGATAACCGTCAACTGTAGCTTGTGATTTCTGACTTGCTCAGACTTCCACGAGAGTCGCGCTCAGCCGCAATTTCCCCGACGCGATGGCGGCGTCCAGCGCGATAATCACTGCCGGATCGAATTTCTTCCCTCCCAGCTCGCGGATTTTTTCCAGCGCGAATCCCAGGTCTTTGGCGGCTTGGTACGGGCGGTTCGTGGTCATGGCATCCAGCGTATCGGCCACAGATATGATGCGTGCCATCAACGGAATCTGCTCGCCTTTCAGGCCGTAGGGATAGCCTCGCCCGTCCACATGCTCGTGGTGCAGCTCGATGCCCGGCAGCATTTCGCGAAGCTGCGCGACCGGCCGCATGATGTTTGCGCCCTTCACCGGATGCTGCTTCATGAGCTCGAACTCTTCGGGCGTGAGCGCGCCCGGTTTCTTCAGCACGCGGTCGTCCACGCCGATCTTGCCCACGTCGTGCAGCAGCGCGGAGATGCGCAATTGGTCCAGCTCCGTTTCCGAAAGGTTCATCTGCTCGCCGATAATCGTGGAATATTTTGCGACGCGCCCGGAATGGCCGCGCGTGTACGGATCTTTTTCGTCAATCGCCGCGGCCAGCATGCGGATGGAGCCGAGGAATAATTCGCGGTTTTCTTCCGCCGCCTGTTTGAGCTGGGCAATGAACTCCTCGATGTCGCCGGCCATTTTGTTGAACGTTGTCGCCAGTTCGCTGATTTCCGCCATGCCGCCTACGGTCGCGCGCTGCTTGAAGTCGCCGCGGCTGATGGCCTGCGTGGATTCCGCGAGCCCGCGGATTGGCCGGCTGAAGCCCACGGCGAACCAGTAGCCGATGAACACGGCCATCAGCGCCACGCCCACCACCACGCCGATGGCTTGCTTGTTCAACTCTTCTACGCCCGCATCCTTGCGCGCGTCGTCCAGGCTGCGCTGCGCGATCACCGCCCAGTTCATTTGCGGCAGCGTGCTGTACGTGCCGATCATGTCCACCTTGGCATTGCCCCTGCTCATCACGAACGACGCCGGTTCCGTGGCGCGCGTTTTTTCTTCCAGCGATTTCAAGCGTTCCACTAGCGGCACAGTACCGCTCATGTTCTGTCCGGGGACATACACCTTCGTGTTGGGATGCGCGACGATTTTTCCGTTGCGGTCCACTACGTATACTTCGCGTCCGCGCACGCTCCTCTCATTCAGCCGTTCGACCACTTGGCTGAGCGACACGACCGCCGCCAGCATGCCGCGGAATTCCTTGCCCTCCAGCAGCGGCAACGCCAGGATGAACGCCGGACGGCTTTCCGCGCCGTAGGCCAGCGGGTCGCTGTGAAATTCCGCGCGCTG
>DASYRO010000035.1:0-4181 GCA_036004385.1 Candidatus Acidiferrales bacterium | reverse complement strand
CGTCAAGCCCGCCTTCCCTCATGCGCGGGATGTCCACGTGGCCCTTGGCGTCGCGCTTGGCGATGTCGAAGTCTTTTTCGAAGAGCAGGCGCTGGGTGACGTCAATGTGCGTGTCCACGACGATGGCGCGCTTGTGGAGTTTTTGCGCGCGAGAGGAGACTTCCTGCGCACGGGATGGCATCGCCGTGGCTGTGACAAACAGAAACACGAGGAAAGCGACAAAGATAAGCGAGCGCATGATTGCAACCTCCCAATGATGCTGCAAGAATCGGCGACTACGCTGAAAATCGAAAAGCAGATTCCTCGCTTCGCTCGGAATGACACCCTCTCCCGCAAAGACTCATGAGGATGCAGAGACACACACAGAAAAATCAACCGCCGTCGGCCGCTGTGCGATCGCGCGGCGCGAAGAGCGCGGCTTTGGCGAAATCGCGGTTCATGCGCGCGATGAACTCGATGGGAATCTGCTTGGGGCACACCGCTTCGCATTCGCCGTGATTGGTGCACGTGCCGAAGCCTTCCTCGTCCATGCGCGCGACCATGGCCAGCGCGCGGCGCTCACGCTCCGGCTGGCCCTGCGGCAGATAGCCGAGATGCGCAATCTTTGCGGCGACGAATAGCATCGCGGAACTATTGGGACACGCCGCCACGCACGCGCCGCAACCAATGCACGCCGCCGCGTCCATGGCACGGTCGGCGGCGGGCTTGGGCACGAGAATGGCGTTGCCGTCCGGCGCGGTGCCTGTCGGCGCAGTGATGAAGCCGCCCGCGGCGATGACGCGATCAAAGGCGCAGCGGTCCACGATAAGGTCTTTGATCACCGGAAACGCGCCGGCGCGCCACGGCTCCAGCGTGAGTTCGTCGCCATCGTTAAAGCTGCGCATGTGGAGCTGGCAAGTGGTGGTGGCCTTGCGCGGGCCGTGCGCATGGCCGTTGATAACCACGCCGCACTGCCCGCAGATGCCTTCGCGGCAATCGTGGTCGAAGGCGATGGGCTCTTCGCCTTTCAGGATGAGCCCTTCATTGATGACGTCGAGCATTTCCAGAAATGACATGTCCGGGCTGATGCCGCGGGCCTCGTAGGTGACGAAGCCGCCTTCGGCGTTACGGTTTTTCTGCCGCCAGACGTGGAGCGTAAGATTCATTCGTTTGTTCCAACGAACCATCTTTGTAGCGCCGCCCTTCAGGGCGACATTCCGAGCCGGCTACAACATGCCGGGCTACAGCTCCGGAACGTACAAAGGCGCCGGCAAGATGCCGGCGGTACGGCGCTACTTGTAACTGCGCGTGGCCAGGTGCACGTTCTCAAACGCCAGCGACTCGACGTGGCGCACCGGCTTCTGGCCGGCGCCGGCGAATTCCCACGCGGCGACGTGGCAAAAATTCTGGTCGTCGCGGAGCGCTTCGCCGTCTTCAGTCTGAAATTCTTCGCGGAAGTGTCCGCCGCAGGATTCGCGGCGCTCCAGCGCGTCCAGACACATCAACTCGCCCAGCTCGAGGAAATCGGCGACGCGGCCGGCTTTTTCCAGCGCCTGATTGATTTCTTCGCCGTCGCCGGGCACACAGACATTTTTCCAGAATTCTTCGCGCAGCGCGGGGATTTTCTGCAGCGCGGTCTGCAAACCCTTTTCGTTGCGGGCCATGCCGCAGTACTCCCACATGATGCCGCCCAGCTCGCGGTGAAACGAATCCACGGTGCGCTGACCGTTGATCCCCAGCAATTTCTCCATGCGCGCCGCGGTGGCGGATTCGCCCGAGCGGAATGCCGCGTGATCCGCGCCGATTTTTTCAAACTTATTCGAGCCCAAATAATTGGTCAGCGTGTAAGGAACGATGAAGTAGCCGTCGGCCAGTCCCTGCATGAGCGCGCTGGCGCCGAGGCGATTCGCGCCGTGGTCGGAAAAATTCGCCTCGCCCAGCACAAAAAGGCCCGGAATCGTGGACATCAGGTTGTAATCCACCCACAGGCCGCCCATGGTGTAGTGCGACGCGGGATAAATACGCATGGGAACCTTGTAGGGGTTTTCGTCGGTGATGCGCTCGTACATCTCAAACAGGTTGCCGTAGCGCTCGCGGATTTTTTCTACGCCCAGCCGCTGGATGGCTTCTGCGAAGTCGAGATAGACGCCGCGACCTCCGGGGCCGACGCCGCGGCCTTCGTCGCAGACTTCCTTGGCGGCGCGGGAAGCGATGTCGCGCGGGGAGAGATTGCCGAAGCTGGGATACTTGCGCTCGAGATAGTAATCGCGCTCGTCTTCGGGAATTTGGTCCGGCGGGCGGGCGTCGCCCGATTTCTTGGGCACCCAGATGCGCCCATCATTGCGCAGCGATTCAGACATCAGCGTGAGCTTGCTCTGATGCTCGCCGGTGACGGGAATGCACGTGGGATGAATCTGCGTGTAGCACGGATTGCCGAAGGCGGCGCCTTTTTTGTACGCGCGCCAGATGGCCGTGGTGTTGCAGCCCTTGGCGTACGTGGCCAGATAAAACACCGTGCCGTAGCCGCCGGTGGCCAGCACGACGGCGTCGGCGACGTGCGATTCGATTTTGCCGCTAATCATGTCTCGCGTGACGATGCCCCGCGCGCGGCCGTCAATGACGATGAGTTCCTGCATTTCGTGGCGCGTGAACATCGCCACCTGGCCCGCCCCGATTTGCCGCTCGAGCGCCTGGTACGCGCCGAGTAGAAGCTGCTGGCCCGTCTGCCCGCGCGCGTAAAACGTACGCGACACCTGCGCGCCGCCGAACGAACGGTTGGCCAGCATGCCGCCGTATTCGCGGGCGAAGGGCACACCCTGCGCCACGCACTGGTCAATGATGTTGACGGAAACTTCGGCGAGGCGGTACACGTTGGCTTCGCGTGCGCGGAAGTCGCCGCCCTTCACCGTGTCGTAGAACAGGCGGAAGACGCTGTCGCCGTCGTTCTGGTAATTTTTCGCAGCGTTGATGCCGCCCTGCGCGGCGATGGAATGCGCGCGGCGCGGCGTATCCTGGTAGCAATAGCACTTCACCTGGTAACCGAGCTCGGCGAGCGTGGCCGCGGCCGATGCGCCGGCCAGCCCCGAGCCCACTACGATGACCGTATATTTGCGTTTGTTGGCCGGGGTGACCAGCTTCATCTCAAAGCGGTGCCGCGTCCATTTCTGCTCGATAGGCCCGGTCGGCGAATTGGATTTGATTTCCAAAATGACGCTTCCCTACTGCACCTTCAGCAAGCCCGCCAGCACGGCGATGGGGATGATGACGAATCCGCCGACGACGATGATGGTGAAAATTGTGGCCAGGCGGCGCGCAAAGGACTCGTAGCGCGGCTGGCTGACGCCGAGCGATTGGAACATGCTCCACACGCCGTGAAAAACGTGCAGCGCAAGGCATCCCATGGCCACGATGTAGAAGACGGCCACCCACGTCACGCGCAGCCCGGCGACAAGATTGTGATAGACGTCGCCTGCGCGAAAACTCGGATGCACCGTGCCTGTGGTTAGGTGCAAGAGGTGATAGACGATGAACGCGGCGAGAATGGGGCCGGTCCAGCGCATGGTGCGCGAAGCGAAGCTGGCTTCCTTGTACGCCGTGACCTTGTAGCCCTTGGGACGCGCGCGCCAGCTTTTCACGCTCAGCGCGAGATACGCCCAGATGTGCCCCAGCACGGAAAGCAGCAGCACCGCGCGTACGCCCCACAGCAGCGCGGGAATCCTGCGCAGCGCCGCGCCGTAGGCGTTGATGGCTGCCGCGCCTTTGAAGACCGTCAGGTTGCCGGCCATGTGCCCGACGATAAATGCGGAGAGAACAATTCCCGTCGCGGCCATGACGAATTTCTGGCCAATGGACGAGCCCAGGATGCGCGCGAGCCGCGAAGACTCTGCCGGCGACTGAGCGATGGCCGCAGTTGAGGCTGCCGAACTCACGACTCCCTCCGCTTCAAAAAGACGGGAGATCGGAAATGCCCATCGAGCGGCTGCTGAGGAATCGCGGCGGAACGTCTGCGTATCGAGCTAGAAAAAAGAGTTTCCACAGAGAATGAACGGGCAGGCCCGCAATATTGCGGCCGGGCGAGCGCATCAGTATATGAATTCCGCTCTGCGTTTTCAAGCGTAGCGCCGGCATCTTGCCGGCTCTTGTACTCTGCGGATGCGGTACCTCACGTCGCATCTCATCCCGATGAATCGCAACGAAATTGA
>DASYRO010000034.1:0-3814 GCA_036004385.1 Candidatus Acidiferrales bacterium | reverse complement strand
AGCACGCCGTCCGCTTCGGCGAACCACACCGGCGTGCGCACCGGCGTCCCATCGCGCCGGAAAGTTTCCAGCGAAATATGTTTGCGGCCCGAAAGCGAGCGAATGGATTCAGCCGTCATCTTGTAGTGACCTTTTAGGCTGACGCCTGAGAAGGTGCAGGAAATGCAAGGCGGGAGCAAGCTCCCGCACTCCAGGTTATTCGTTCACGGATTCTGCGCCGTGCAACCGCAATTTGGTCGCGAATACCGACCCACCCGCGCCGATCGCTCCGAGCGACATGGCCAGCAGCAGATACAAATTGCGGATGCCCATCCACGCGGCGAGTTTTCCGGAAATGGCCACGCCGGCAAGTTGCGCCACGGTCATCAGCGAAATGGACGTGCTGCTGACACGTCCCAGCATGGCGGCGGGCGTTTCCTGCTGCGTCAGCGTCTGCGAAGGAATGAGCACGGCGCTGGCGGCGAGACCGATGGCCAGGCTGCAGGTCACTGCGGCGGGAGAAGTCGTGGCCAGCGCAAAGAGGAGCACGCCCACGCCCAGTCCGAAAATTCCCCACACGACGAGCAAAATTTTCGGCCGATGCTGCGCGAACTTCGCGAGCCATCCCGCGCCGGCAATCGTGCCCAATCCCATCACGCTCATCAGCGCGCCGAAGATGCGCGCGCCGCCATGCAGATTTTCGCGCACGTACACGGCGAGAATCGCGTTGAACACGCCGACTACGAACATGGCCGCAGCCATGGCCAGCACCACGAAACGCAGCGCGCGATGTCCGTGTAAGAAGAGAAACCCTTCGTGGAATTCCGCGAAGACGGCACGCACGCCCTTTTTTTGCGGTAAGGGCTCCGTAGCAGCGGCGGCGGGCAGGTCAGCGGCAACGACCTCGAACGTCTTAGCGGGTTCCGCGGCCGGCTTGCCGATGTGAATGGCCGCAATCATCGCCGCTGAAAACACGAACGATGCCGCGTCCAGATAAAAGCAAACTTTTTCGCCGGCCCATGCGACGAGCAGCCCCGCCGCGGCGGGCGCAATGATTTTCGTCAGGTGAATGGTCTGCGCGTTCAGCGCGTTGGCCACCAGCAGTTCTTCTTTTTTCACCAGGCGCGGAATGGCCTTGTTCATCGCCGGCAGAAAAAAGCTGGAGACCACGCTGACCAACGCCATCACCACGTAGGTGTGCCACGGCGTGCGCGCCAGCGCAAAGAGCGCCACCAGCGCCGCGCGCAGCAGGTCGCTCGCGATCATCGTGCGTTTCAGGTTCCAGCGGTCCACGAACACGCCCGCCAGCGGCCCCAGCACGGAAAACGGCAGGATGAAGGCGATGAAAATTCCCGCCACGGTTTCCGGCGAACCGTTCCAGCGAAACGCAATCAGGCTGAAGAGCGCGAGGATGGCCAGCCAGTCGCCAAAGCTGCTGATGAATTGCCCGATCCACAGGCGCAAGAACATGCGGTTCGCCAGCACCTGGCGAAACGTGACTCTTTGCGGCAAGCTCGCCGCGTTATTGTCTTCGTTTGCCATGGGATTTGAGGAGAGATTGTACAACGGGAGATTTTTTCATTGTTTCATTTCTTCATTGAATCAATGAAAAAATTGAGCAATGTAAGAATTCCGCTACTCATATCGAAGTGCTTCGACGGGATCCAGCTTCGCCGCTTTCCATGCGGGATAAATGCCGAAGAGCAGTCCGATCGAGGCAGCAGTCAGAAGTCCTGCGGCGGACCAGAAAAGCGAAATCGACGCCGGCAGCCCCGGCGCCATCGCCCGTACCAGCATGCCCAGCGCGCCGCCTCCGGCGATGCCGATGATGCCGCCGATGCCCGTCAGTGTCATGGCTTCCAACAGAAATTGTTGCAGTATGTTTCTTCGCTTCGCGCCGATCGCTTTGCGGATGCCGATTTCGCGCGTGCGCTCCGTCACGCTGACCAGCATGATGTTCATCACGCCGATGCCGCCGACCAGCAGCGTTACCGACGCGACTACAAACACCAGCGCGAAAATTCCCGTGGAGATTTGCTTCCACAGATCTATGAAGGCGTCCGGCGTGAAGATGGCGAAGTCGTCGGGCTTATCCGATGCCAGGCGCCGTTCGCGGCGCAGGACGTCGCGCACTTCTTCCACCACTTGCGGCACGGCCTCCGCGCTCGCGGCCCTGGCCCAGAGGACGTAGTCCTTCTGCTCGGGATGCAGCTTGCGCAGCGTGGAGAGCGGAAACATCACCAGATTGTCTTCCGGGTTGGCGCCGCCGCCGAAGGCTTGTTTGCGCAGCTCGTTCACTCCGACGACGGTGAATACGCGACCTTCGACCAGCACTTCCTTGCCGATGGGATCTTCGCCGGGGTCCGGGAAAAGAATTTTTGCCGTGTCGGACCCGAGGATGCACACCGGCGCATGGTGCTCTTCGTCGATCAGGTTGAGCGCGCGGCCGCGCGCCAGGCCGATATCGAAAATTTCCGCCACCTGCGGCGGCCCGCCTTGCAAGATGACGTTCTTCGCGCGGTTCGCCCCGCGCGTGACGTACGACGTTCCCGCGCCAAACTCCGGCCGGAAAATCCGCAGCGTCGGTGCGGCCGCGGTCACGTGCGGCAGCAGCGCGATTTTTTCCGCCCACTCCGCTTGCAATTCTTTGCGCGTGAACCATTCACTCGGCGGGCGTCCCAGCGAGGCCCACGGAAAACGGTAGGCGATGACGATGTTCGAGCCCATGGATTGCACGGAGCCGATGACGTTGGTGTTCAGCCCGTTGATGACGCTGGTAACGGCAATCACCGTGCCCACGGCGATGACGATGGAGCCGATGGTCAGCGACGAACGCAGCTTGTTGCGGCGCATGGCGTCCACGGCCAGCCCGACCGCTTCGGCGAGCTCCGAGATCCACGGGCGGTTTTGAGTCCAGCTACTCATCGGGTCATCATTTCATCGGCCCATCGGTTCAACTGCTTTCCCAGATGGGCGGCCTGAAGGCGCGCCCCTACAAAACTCATTCCGCGCGCAGCGCTTCCACCGGATCCAGCTTCGCCGCCTTGGACGCCGGATAAATTCCGAAGAACAAGCCGACGAAGGTGCTCACCAGCAGCCCGGCGGCCACGGACCACAACTTCACGGCGCTAGGCAGCGGCGTCACCCAGCTCACCAATTCGGCCAGCAGAACTCCGCCGGCGACTCCCCACAGCCCGCCGATGGCAGCAATCGTTGAGCTCTCGATCAAAAACTGCAGCAGGATGTCGCTGCGCCGCGCGCCGATGGATTTGCGCAGGCCGATTTCGCGCGTGCGCTCGGTGACGCTGACCAGCATGATGTTCATGATGACGATGCCGCCGACGACCAGCGAAATGGAGGCGATGATCACCACCACGCCGAAAAATGCGGAGCTGATGCCCGACCACACGCTCAGCAGCGAGGCGTTGGTTTCCACGGCGAAGTCGTCTTTCGCGGTGTAAGCGAGGTGACGCCGCCCGCGCATGATTTGGCGCACTTCGTCAATGGTGTCGTTCAGGCGTTCCGGGCTGTAGGCTTTGGCCCAGACGCGGATGGTTTCGCGGGAGCCGTAGCGGCGCTGCACGAGCGTAATCGGCAGGATGACCCAGTTATCGCGCGAATTTCCGAACGCGGAGCCCAGCTTTTTTCCCACGCCGATGACTTCGCAGGGCTCGCCGTCCACGCGGACTTCCTTGCCGATGGGGTCGCTGCCGGCAAAGAGAAAGTCCTGCACGTCCCATCCCACGGTGCACACCGGCGCCGCGGCGCGCACGTCGCCCTCGGTAATGTGCCGCCCGGCGGCCAGCTCGATGTCGTAGATTTGCGGCATGGCCGG
>DASYRO010000033.1:0-2133 GCA_036004385.1 Candidatus Acidiferrales bacterium | reverse complement strand
TCAGCGCCTGGCGACTGCATCCGGTGTGCCGCTCCGTCAGGTGATTGCCGATGCGTTGCACGCGTATCAACACTTCGCCAAGGCGCAAAAGAAAAGCGGTTGACCTGCAATGCCCAAATTCTATATCACCACGCCGATTTATTACGTGAACGCGCGCCCGCACCTGGGCCACACGTACACGACTGTCGTGGCAGATACGATTGCGCGCTACAAACGCATGCGCGGCTTCGATGTGGTTTTGCTGACTGGCACGGACGAGCACGGCCAAAAGGTGGACCGCGCAGCCAAAGCGGCGGGCATGCCGCCCCTCGCCTATGCCGATCGCATTTCCAAAGAGTACCGCGACCTGTGGAAGGAACTCGAGCTCCCCGTCGATCGCTTCGTCCGCACGACCGAGGATCGTCACGAGCGCGCTGTACACCGTTTGCTGCAGCACGCTCTGGACGCGGGTTACGTTTACCAAGGTCACTACGAAGGCCAGTACTGCGTCTTCGACGAAGCATATGTGGACGACCCAACGCCCGGCGCGCCGTGCCCCGACTGCGGCCGGCCCACCGAGCGCGTCCGCGAAGAGAATTATTATTTCAAGCTTTCGGCGTTTCAGGATCGTTTGCTCGAACTCTATGAGAAACATCCTGAATTCATCCAACCGGAAACGCGCCGCAATGAAGTGATCGCCTTCGTCCGCGGCGGCTTACGCGATCTGTCCATCAGCCGCACCTCGCTCAAATGGGGCATTCCCTGGCCGGGCGATCCCAAACACGTTTTCTACGTGTGGTACGACGCCCTTACGAGCTACATGTCCGGCATCGGCTACGGCGACGACGAGGTGCAATTCGAAAAATACTGGCCGGCAGACCTGCACCTGATCGGGAAAGAAATATTGCGTTTCCATGCGGTCTATTGGCCTGCGTTCATCATGGCCGCGACGGTGAAGGGCGAGCCGCTCGAATTGCCCAAGCAAATATTCGCGCATGGCTGGTGGACATTCGCCGGCGAGAAAATGTCCAAGTCAAAAGGAAACATTGCTCTGGCGCAGCCCGTCGCGCGCGTGCTGGGCATTGACGCGCTGCGCTACTTCCTGCTGAGGGAAATGGTCTTCGGCCAGGACAGCAATTTTTCGTACGAGTCGCTGGTGACGCGCTACAACAGCGACCTGGCCAATGGCCTCGGCAACCTCGCGAGCCGTGTGCTGACCATGATTCAGAATTATTTTGGCGGCGAGATTCCTTCAGCCGGCGTGGCCGGTGATCGTGAGTCGGGAGTCGCGCGGACCGCATCGGCCGCGATTGCGGCTGCGCTCGAACAATACGACCGCTACGAATTTTCCCGCGCGCTGGAAACGATTTGGGCTGTCATCGCGGAAGTGGACAAGTACCTCGTCGAGAACCAGCCGTGGAAACTCGCGGGCGCCGAATCCCAAAAGGAGCGTCTCGGCACCATTCTTTACACAGCCGCCGAGGCGCTGCGCATTGTGACCCTACTCGCGCATCCGGTTCTGCCGCACGCTACTCGACAAATCTGGCAGCAACTCGGTCAAGTTCGTGAAATCGCAGAATTCAAATTGGATGACGTCGTCTGGGGCGGGCTGAATTCCGGCTCGCGCATCGGCGAGCCTCAGGCTGTTTTCCCGCGCGTCAAAAAAGAAGAAACGATCGAGAGGATTGAGACCATGGAAGATGAAATTCGCAATCCCGCACCGCCGGCCACTCCTGCTGCCGGCGCTCCGGCGGCCGCACCGGCCAGCCACAAGATCGGCATCGAAGATTTCGCCAAGGTGGAAATGCGCGTCGGGGAAGTGAAGTCCGCCGAACGCGTCGCCGGCGCCGACAAGCTCCTGAAGTTGATGGTGGATATCGGCGACGAAGTGCGCCAGATCGTAGCGGGCATCGCCGAAGTCTACAAACCGGAAGATCTCGTCGGCCGAAGAGTTGTGGTCGTGGTTAATCTGCAACCGCGCAAACTTCGCGGCGTGGAATCCAACGGCATGATTGTGGCCGCTTCCGTTCCGCCAGATGGCAAGCCTGTGCTGGCAGGCTTTCTCGAGGATGTGCCAGTTGGTTCGCGGCTGAAGTAATTTCCGCTTATGAGCTCTGCGCCGCTTGATCTAGTTGACTCTCACGCGCACCTGGA
>DASYRO010000032.1:0-2466 GCA_036004385.1 Candidatus Acidiferrales bacterium | reverse complement strand
TCCATGAAAGTTCGAACGGTTGTGCTGCTCGTCGCGATTTGTCTTTCCGGCTTTACCGTGTTTGCCCAGTCCGACGCCACGATTACCGGCGTCGTTTCCGATCCCGCCGGCGCCGCGGTTTCCGGCGCTGAAGTGCTTGCGCATTCCCTCGCTGTCCCAGGATCTGCGCCCGTGCGCGTAATGACGGACAACGCCGGGCGCTATATGCTTTCCGTATCTCCCGGGCGCTATCGACTGCGGGTAATTGCGGGCAGTTCGTTTTCCCGCATCGAGCGCGAAATCACTTTCGCCGCCGGCGAGACGTTGAATTGGAGCCCGCGGCTGCAGCTCGAACGTCTATCGGCGACGGTTGTCGTCACTGCGCAAGCCGAGCCCGTGGCCGCGCAGTCTGCCAGCGCGTCGGTGAGCGTCGTCACGCGCGAGGAAATCGAGCAGCGGCAGACGCTGTGGCTCGCGCCGTTGCTTGCGAATCTGCCGGGCTTCACCGTTTCGCGGCTCGGTCGCGACGGCGGCATCGCGTCTCTTTTCCTCAACGGCGGAAATTCCAATTTCACCAAGGTGCTGGTGGACGGGACGCCGGTAAACGAGCCCGGCGGCGCGATGGATTTTTCCAACTTCGCTCTGGATAACGTGGAAAAAATCGAAGTCGTGCGCGGCGCGGAAAGCGCGCTCTTTGGCTCTGACGCCATGACCGGCGTCGTACAAGTTTTTTCCCACCGAGGCATCACGCGACGCCCGGCGCTCACGCTGCTGGCCGAAGGCGGGAAATTTTCCACCGGCCATGGCGCTGCGCAACTCAGCGGCGCATTTGATCGCTTCGATTATTCCGCTGCGGCTTCCGCATTTTACACGTCGGGCCAAGAACGCAACGACTCTTTCCGCAATACATCGCTGGCCGGAAATTTCGGCTGGCGCTTCAGCGAGGCGAATCGCCTCCGCCTCTCGCTGCGCAATGTGACAAGCGATGCCGGTGTCCCCGGCCAAACGCTTTTCACACCTACAAACCTCGATCAGCACAACGGCCTGAAAAGTTTTTCCACAAACCTGAGCTGGGATTTCGAGACCTCGCCGCGTTGGCGCCATCATCTGGCCGGCACGGAAACATACATTCGCCAGCTTTTCGACAATCCCAGGAGCGATTTTTGCGATCCGAATCCGCCGTTCATTTGCGATTTCCCGTTTACCGTGCGCAACCAGTTCAACCGCGCGGGATTTGCGGCGCAGACCAGCTACCTCGCGCCGCGCGGCGGAGTCACTTTCGGCTACAACGTGGAAGTCGAAAACGGTTTTCTGAACACGTTTCACGCGCGGCGCAATAATCAGGCGGGCTACGTCGAGTTGCGCGCGCAGCCGTGGCATCGCCTCAGCGTCAATTTCGGTGCGCGCGCGGAAGCCAACGCGAGCTTCGGCACGCGCGTGGTTCCTCGCGGAGGGTTTTCTCTGCTGCTGCGCAATGGCGGGGATTTCTGGGGCGCGACGAGGCTGCGCCTTTCCGCGGGCCTCGGCATCAAGGAGCCGACGCTGGTGCAATCCTTCGCCAAAGATCCGTGCTTTCCGGGCAACGCCGACCTGCGCCCGGAGCGCTCGCGTTCGGTCATCGTCGGACTCGACCAGGCGCTGGCCGGCGACCGTGTGCGCGCGTCCATCGAATATTTCGACAACCGCTTCCGCGACATCGTCAGCTTCACATTTTGTTTTCCCGGCGGGCCGTGTCCGGTCGCGCCGCCGCCAGGTTGCCCCTTTGGCTTCGGCACATTTTTTAACACCGACCTCGCTCGCGCCCGCGGTGGAAATTTTTCTGCGGAAGCGCATCCCGTCCGCTGGCTGCGCATCGCCGGAAATTACAGCTTCACGCCCACGCGCGTGCTGCGTGCGCCTAACGCGTTTGATCCCACGCTTCAGCCCGGCAATCGCCTGTTCAAGCGGCCAGTGCATTCCGGCAGCGTCGTGCTCAACGCGGATTTTCTGCGCATGAATTGGAATTTGGTCGGCACGTTTGTCGGTCGGCGCACGGACAGTGATTTTCTCTTCCTCGGATTCACCAGCAATCCGGGCTACGGCAAGGTGGACCTCGCGGCCAGCTACAATTTCGGCCGCGGCGTCAGCGCCTTCGGCCGCGTGGAAAATCTCTTCGACAAAAAATACCAGGAATCGCTGGGCTACGCCGCGTACCGCCGCGCATATCGCTTGGGCATGCGCTTCCGCCTCAGCGGCGAATGAAAAACTGCGCCGTTCCCGCTACAGCCGGGACAGCCGGCCGTGGCGGGAGGCCCGGAGCCTGAAGCATGGAGCCAAACCAATCGTCAATGAACGCGAGTGAAGACATCTTGTTCTGCTGGAGCGGCGGCAAAGACAGCGCCATGGCGCTTTTCGAGCTGCAAAACTCCCGGCGCTATCGAATCGCGGCGCTGCTGACCACGGTGACCGAACAGTACGACCGGATCAGCATGCACGGAGTCCGGCGCG
>DASYRO010000031.1:0-4530 GCA_036004385.1 Candidatus Acidiferrales bacterium | reverse complement strand
CACGTTTTCCGAAGACTGCTCCATTGATGCCGGCGGATTGACCGCGTATTGGACGACCGGTGTGAAACCCGCGGAAAGCGTGGCGCTGCTGGCGTCCTTTGTGCGCGGCGGAGGCCCGGGCGCGGCAGATTCCGACGACGATCGCTCATCGCGGCGCCGCGCGGACGCGGCCATTGCCGCTATCGCCATGCACGCGGATCTTTCCGCGGACAGCACACTCGAAAATTTCATCGCGCCATCGCAATCGGAATGGCTGCGCGGGCAGACGGCATTCTGGCTAGGTTCCGCGCGAGAGCGCCGCGGTTACGACATTCTCAAGCGCATGGTGCGTGACGACCCCAGCGACCGCGTGCGCGACAAAGTTGTTTTCGCGCTTTCCGTCAGCAAAGTTCCCGAATCTGTGGACACGATGATTGCCGTGGCGCGTGAAGACCGCAGCACGCACGTCCGCGGGCAGGCGCTTTTCTGGCTCGGCCAGAAAGCGGGAAAGAAAGCCGTGCAGGCCATCTCCGACGCAATCGAGAACGATCCAGAGACCGACATCAAGAAAAAAGCCGTTTTTGCGCTGAGCCAGCTGCCCAAAGACCAGGGCGTGCCCATGCTGATTCAGGTCGCCAGGACAAACAAGAATCCCGCCGTGCGCAAGCAAGCCATGTTCTGGCTGGGACAATCCAACGACTCGCGCGCGCTGGACTTCTTCGAGCAAATTCTGAAGCACTAATTCAATCTTCCGCTTTTGGCCTTGGCGGCAATGGCGGGCGTTTCAGGAGAATCTGCAAATGAAAAAAGAAACCTTGAAGAAAACGGTGTGGTCATTTTTCCTCGTGCTGGGGACGGTATCGTTGCTGGCCAATAGCCCGTTCGCAAAGCAGCGCAAGCGCGGCTGGGGCCACTCGGATTCGAGCACGACGGTGCGCAATGAGGTCCGCGATTGTGAGGACTACGACATCACCATCGGCAGCCAGCAGCCGCTGCGTGGCGAAGAAGAGCGCACGGTTCCGTTCTCCATCGGCACACTGCACGTAGAGGCGGCGGAGAATGGCGGCATCGGAGTTTCCGGCTGGGAGCGGAACGAATACTCGATCACCGCGTGCAAGGCGGCGATTGCCTCTGGTGGCCGCTCCGCGGCGGAAAATCTTCGCCAGATCCATCTGAACATTACGGGCGGACGCGTGAACATCAGCGGTCCCGATGGAAGCGGCTGGGTCGCGCATCTGATTATCCGCGCGCCGGCTGGAGCGGATATTGACATGACTAGCAGGAATGGCCCTCTCGATGTGCGCCGCGTGAGCGGAAAAATTCATGCGCGCAGCGAGAATGGGCCGCTGGCGGTGAAGGACGTTTCCGGTGAAATTCGCGGCGAGACGCAGAACGGTCCCATCGATTTCCGCGGCAGCCGCGGGAATCTGCGTCTGCGTGCGGAGAACGGTCCGATCAGCGTGGAGCTAACCGGTAACCGCTGGGAAGGTGGCGAACTCGATGCCAGCACGCAGAACGGCCCGGTGAGCCTGAGTTTGCCGGCGAACTATCAGTCCGCCGTGCGCGTGGATGCGTCGGAACATTCGCCCATCTCTTGCCGCGCGAGCCAATGCCGGCAATCAGCCCGCACGTGGGAGCATCCTAGCCGGATCGAATTTGGCGGCGCGACGCCGGTGGTAAAACTCTCCACGGTGAACGGGCCCGTCTCCATCGAACCGAATTAAGGTCCACTCAGGAGGAACGCGATGGAGACTCTGTGGCAGGATCTGCGCTATGGCGCGCGCATGCTGGCGCGCAGTCCGGGCGTGACACTAATTGCGATTATCGCATTGGCGCTGGGCATTGGCGCAAACACGGCGATCTTCAGCGTGGTGAACGGCGTCCTGCTTCGGCCGCTTCCCTACCCGGAGCCGGAGCGGCTGGTGTGGTTCTGGGAAACGGAGCCGGAAGTGCCGCTCGGGCCGTTTTCCGCCGCGGATTTTCTCGATTATCAAAAACAGAATCAAACCTTCGAAAACGTCGCGGCGGTGCGGATCTTGGGCTTCACGCTTACGGGGATCGGAGACGCGGAGCGGATGCGGGGCATAGTCGTCACGCCGAATTATTTTCAGATGATGGGCGTGCAGCCGGCGATGGGACGCGGCTTTACGGAAGATGACGGCCGCGCGGGAGCGCCGCGCGTAGTATTACTCACACACGGCTTCTGGCAACGCCGCTTCGGCAGCGACCCCAACATCGTCGGCAGGGTAATGACGATGAACGAGAAGCCGGTCACTGTGATCGGGGTACTTCCGGCCACGCAGCCGGCACCGCGCGGCATCGAATTCTGGACGAATCCGCGCAATGTAGTGCCGGAAGTTTTTCCGAACTTCACCGGCGACATGCCGAGCGATCGCGGCATACATTACCTGAGAGTGATGGGCCGGTTGAAGCGAGGCGTGACCCTGGCGCAAGCGCAAGCGGACATGAGCGCCATCGCGGGACGCCTGCAAAAACAATTTCCCTCGAATACCAATCACGGCGTGCGTCTGGTGAGTTTCCACGAATACGTCACCGGCGACGTCCGGCCGATGCTGCTGCTGTTGCTGGGGGCCGTAGCCGTCGTGCTGCTGATCGCCTGCGCCAACGTCGCGAACCTGCTGCTGAGCCGCGCGGCGGCACGGAGCAAGGAGATTGCCGTTCGCGCGGCGCTCGGCGCAGCACGCGCACGAATTGTCAGGCAATTGCTGACGGAAAGCGTGCTGCTCTCGCTGCTGGGAGGAATTCTGGGTGTGCTCCTCGCGTACTGGGGCGTGGATGCGCTGGTGGCCGCGCAGCCATTCGACTTGCCGCGGCTGGCGCAAGTGCGCGTGGATGGTGCAGTCCTCGGGTACGCGCTGGGCATCTCGCTACTCACCGGATTGCTCTTCGGGCTGGCGCCAGCGCTGGAAACTTCCAAGCTGGGTCTCAGTGAGGAATTAAAAGAGGGCGGCCGGTCCGTGACCACCGGGCGCGAGCGCCATCGGGTGCGGAGCCTGCTGGTGATTTCCGAAGTCGCGCTCGCGCTGATGATGCTCGTGGGCGCGGGCCTGCTCGTGCGAAGCTTCGGGCGGCTACTGGCCGTGAAGCCCGGCTTTGACGCGGATCACCTGGTAACGCTGCGAATTTCGTTTTCTTCTTCGCGCTACGCGAATGCAACGAGCGCGAGAAGTGCGATTCAGGAATTGCTGCCGCGGCTCCAATCGCTGCCCGGCGTCGAGGGCGTGGCGCTGGCCAACGATTTGCCGCTCGAAGGGCAGGAGACCACGGACACGCCGGTGGTCGAGGGCGCGCCGCCGCTGAAACCCGGGGAACAAATACTGGTTGGAATGCACGTCGTCAACGCGGGCTACTTCCGCGCGATGGGAATTCCGCTGCTGCGTGGGCGCGAATTCGACAACCACGACACGGAGAAGTCCCTGCGCGTCGCGGTCATCAACGAGGCGATGGCCCGGCAGTTCTGGGCCAATGAAAATCCCATTGGCAAAAAATTCAGGTTCTTCGGCGGAGATGGCGAAGTTAAGGACACAGCCACTGAAGTGGTCGGCGTGGTTGGCAACGTGAAACACAACGGATTGAACGCGCCGGATTCGCTCGACGCCTACGCGCCGTTCGTGCAGAACCCGTGGGGTTACGCCGGGATTTCTCTGCGTACGCGGTCGGACGTTGGCGCTCTGATCGTTGCCGTGCGCCGCGAAGTGCAGGCCATTGACCCGAACTTGCCCGTCCACGACGTGCGCACCATGGAACAGGTGATTGCCGAAACAACCGGCGAGCGCCGCACCACGCTTTCGCTGATGGGACTCTTTGCCGTGCTGGCCTTGACGCTGGCCGCGGTGGGAATTTACGGCGTAATTTCCTATGGTGTGACGCAGCGCATGCACGAAATCGGCATTCGGATGGCGCTCGGCGCGCAGCGCGCCGACATTTTCCGCATGATCGTGGGCCACAGCCTCGCGCTCACGCTTGCCGGCGTCGTCGCCGGACTGGCCGGCTCGCTGGCCGCCACGCGGCTGCTTGCCACGATGCTCTTCGGCGTGAAGCCGACCGATCCGCTCACGCTCGCGGGCGTGGCGTTACTGCTGACGGTGATCGCCTGTCTTGCGAGTTACGTGCCCGCGCGGCGCGCGATGCGTATCGACCCCATGGTGGCCCTGCGCCACGAATGAAGCAGTAGCCTGGAGACGGAGGTCAGTGGCCGGACTTTGCTTGTTCGTCTCAGCTGCAATCTGCCGCTCCGAGTATTCCGAGTTCTGACTTCTGATTTCCGACGTGCTACACTCCCCGCGAAATATCAGGAACAATCGGTGAATTTCTGGCTGGGAGTTTTTCTAACTGCATTGATGGGCGTGTCGCTGGGCCTGCTGGGAGGCGGCGGCTCGATCCTCGCCGTGCCCATCCTGGTATACGTGCTGGGTGTAGAAGCGCACGCGGCGATTGCTATTTCGCTGGTGCTGGTGGGACTGACGGCGTGGGCCGCAGCGCTGCAACATCATCGCGGCGGTCAGGTGGACTGGAAGGGCGGTTTTCTTT
>DASYRO010000030.1:0-3792 GCA_036004385.1 Candidatus Acidiferrales bacterium | reverse complement strand
TGGCTCGCCTCGAACTGCAAACGCTTTCCCAGGAAATCGGCGCGGCCATGAGCAAGGCCAGCGACCGCACCACCAAAGCGCATCTCGCCGATGCGCGCGACCAGATCGCCAAGGCTCTCGATCCCAAGATCGCTCCGCAGGCGCCCGCTACCGGCGGTCAGGGCTTCCCCGGTCTTGACGACGATACCGATCCCGCCCAGCAATCCTGCTGGCCGGACTACATCGTCCGCCGGCCGCCCCAGTAGCGCCGGCTTGCGGCCCATTTAACTGCGTTCGTAGGGGCGCAGCATGCTGCGCCCCTACATTTCCGCTCTTCGACGCTTCTTCATTCCTCCTTCCTCTTTTCCTCAGCCTTTTCCTACGCACCCTTGCACGTTTCTGCCATCCGTCGGATAATGTCGCCCTGCCCGGTTCCAG
Organism: Candidatus Acidiferrales bacterium; assembly: GCA_036004385.1. Classification (GTDB taxonomy): domain Bacteria; phylum Acidobacteriota; class Terriglobia; order Acidiferrales; family UBA7541; genus JACQDE01. The sequence continues at coordinate 3,375 of DASYRO010000030.1, read as the reverse complement.
TGGACCGTACCCCCTAGCCGCCTCTGCGGGCGGGACGGCAGAGCTTCAGGAGGACAACATGCGCAGCAGTTCGATCACGGGAAAGCTTTCCCGGCGTCAATTTGCAGGACGCGTGGGCGCGGCGGTAGGCGCAGTGCTAGTAGCGCCGGAAATCCTCCGCAGCGTGGCCGACGCGCGCCAGCCGCGCGGCGCGGAAGACGCCGTCCAGCTCAACGCCAATGAGAATCCGTACGGCCCGTCGGAAAAGGCCCGCGCAGCGATGACCCGTTCGCAAGCCGTGGCCGCGCGCTATCCGGACTCCATGGAATCGCAGATGGTGGAGGCGATCGCCAAACTGCACGGCGTGGAGCCGGCCAACGTGGTGCTGGGCTGCGGCTCCGGCGAAATCCTGCGCATGGCGGATATGGCCTTCCTCGGCCCGGGCAAAAACGTGGTGGTCGCCGAACCGACGTTCGAAGCCGTGCTGCAATATGCCAAGGTGGCGCGCGGCGAAGGAATCAAGGTGCCGCTGACCAGCGATTATCGCCACGACCTGCCGGCCATGGCCGCGGCGTGCAACGCCAGCACGGCGCTGGTGTACGTCTGCAATCCCAACAATCCCACGGGCACGATCGTCACCCGCGAAGAGCTGGCTACATTCATCGCGCGCGTGCCGAAATCCACCCTCCTGATGGTGGACGAGGCATATCACCACTTCGTCGAGGATTCGAAATACGCGTCAACATTTGACTGGATCGGCAAGGCGCCGAACCTGATCGTAGTGCGCACCTTCTCCAAGATTTATGGCATGGCAGGCATGCGCCTGGGCTATGCCGTCGGATCAAAGGAAAACATCGCCGCGATGCGCGCGCACGCCACGGCGAGCAACTCCAACGCCGCCGTGCTGGAAGCGGCGCTGGCCAGCCTGGCCGACTCCGCGCACGTGCCCAAGTACAAAAAAATGATGAACGACACGCGCCGCTGGCTCTGCGCGGAACTTCAGAAGGACGGCCGGCGTTACATTCCTTCGGAGACCAATTTCGTGATGATTGATCTGAAAGGCGACGTCGGCCCGGTGATCCAGGCCTTCCGCAAGAAAAACATTCTCGTCGGGCGGAAGTTCCCTTCGCTGCCCAATTGGCTGCGCATTTCTGTGGGCTCACCGAAGGAAATGGAAACATTCATGGCCGGGCTGCGCGAAATCGTACCCGTTGCCGCAGCCAAGGCAGCTTAGTTTTATGTAGCGGCAACCTGCACGCCCCGATGGTGCGGGATTGGCGGGTTACCATTCTTGCAGAATTCGTAGCGGCATCCCCGTCGCCATTGCGCGGGGTTGCCATAATCAAGGATTTGGGAGCATGGCCACGGCGGACAAATCGAGTCCGGCACAAATCCCCCGGCAAGTGGGGCACTATCAAATCCTCGAGCGCGTGTATCAGACGCGCTGGGAAGACCTCTATCACGCCTGCGATAATCGCAGCGGCAAGCGTGTTTCGCTGAAGTGGATTGCCAGCACCCTGCCCAGCCGCGAACAGCAGCGCCTCTTCACCAACGAGCGCGACGCCCTGAAAACTCTCAAACATCCCAACATCGTGAAGTTTCTCGACGCCGGCGGCGAGCCCGGGCATTACCACATCGCCGTCGAGCCGCTCGACGGCACTAATCTGCGCACGATCATCGAGGAAAAACAGGAGATCCCGCTCAAGCGGAAGCTCGAAATCATCGCCCAAGTGGGCGACGCTCTGGAGTGCGCGCATAAGGCCGGCATGCTGCATCGCACCCTCATGCCGCGCGAAATCGTGCTGACCGGCGACTCTCAGGTGAAGCTGCACGGCTTCCACCTCTGCCGTGTGCTCGACCCCGCGCCCGGCCAGTCCGCTCCCACGCAGTATTTCATCGCCAAGCTGCGCTATCCCGCGCCCGAACAGGTGAAGGGCGAAGCCCCCGACCATCGCGCGGATATTTTCAGCCTCGGCGCCGTGCTCTACGAGTTCCTCTGCTACATGCCGCCCTTCGGCGAGCCCAATATCGCCACCGTGCTGGTGAAAATCGTCGCTGCCAAGCACGAGGACATCAGCCACTACGTGCCCAACCCGCCGGCCAAACTCGTCGCCATCGTGGATAAAGCCCTGGCCAAGAACCGCGAGGAGCGCTATAAGTCCGCCGCAGAAATGGCCGCCGACCTCCGCGAACTGGCGAAGACGCTGTAGCACGCGTCTTCAGACGCGGGGGGTTGCGCGAATTGAATGCAATCGAAAAATGGGCAGGAACCCCGCCTCTGAAGAGGCGGGCTACATTTCTTTCTTAAATACCACGCCGTCTTTCATCACAAACTTCACGCGCTGCAATTCGGTAATGTCCGCGAGCGGATCGCCGGACACCGCAACGATATCGGCAGTTTTCCCCGGCTCGATGGTGCCCAGACGGTCGCTCATGCCCAGCAGCGCGGCGGCCACGCTCGTCGCCGACTGAATGGCCTGCATGGGCGTCATGCCATAGTCCACGTAGTATTTGAATTCCACCGCCTGGTGCAGTTTCGTCCAATCGAACCCACCGGCGTCGGTGCCGAAGGCAATCTTCACGCCTTTTTTCACTGCGCGCCCGAACGCGCTCTTTTCCGACTCGACCATCCGTATCCAATTCCCGCCGCGTCCCGGCGCGACGTACGCGCCGACCGCAACCGTCGGCACCCAGTACACGCCCCGCGCAACCAACTGGTCCATTAATTCGTCAGTGAGGCCGTCGCCGTGCTCGACCGTATCCACGCCCGCGCGCAGCGCCGCGGCGATGCCGTCCGAGCCGATGCAGTGCGCGGCGACTCTCTTGCCCAAACGATGCGTCTCGTCCACGATGGCTTTGGCCTCTTCGTCCGTGAAGTTGACGCGGCTGTGCAGTACGCCGTCCGTCGTGTAGTAATACGCCCGGTCGGAGTAATACTTGATCCAGTCCGCGCCGTTCATGATTTGCTGGCGCACAGCGAGCCGCGCATTGTCCACGCCGTCCACCGGCTGCACGCCGTGCGGCATGGCCAGTTCCCACGAATAGCCCAGCAGCGGATACATCCCCGTCGGGGCCATGGCGCGGGTGGCCACAATCATGCGCGAGCCGGGCACTTCGCCGCGGTTGATGGCCGTTTTCACATCCACGTCAGCAAACATCGCGCCTTCCGTTTCCAAATCGCGCATGGTGGTGAATCCGTGCTCCAGCGCGATGCGCGCATTGCGCGCCGCGAGAATCGCGCGATAGGGAATGGACTGCTTCAGGAGTTGCTCGTCGTAGTCCGCCGCGGTGATGTCGCCCTGCAGCAGGATGTGCGTGTGCGTGTCAATCAGGCCGGGCAGCACCGTCGCCCGCGACAAATCAATCACCTCTAGGCCTGCCGGCGGCGCGCCGCCA